>DASWPR010000353.1:0-14814 GCA_036398455.1 Dokdonella sp. | reverse complement strand
GTGAACGCCCTCCGCATCGTGGCCGCGTTCGCCATCCTGCTCGCCGCGTCGCTGCTCGGCGTGACGGCCGCGCGCGCCGCAACGGACCTGATCGACCTGCGCCGCATCGACGCGGTCGCCGGCGATGCCGCGGCCGGCAAGGCCAAGGCGGCCGCGTGCATGGGCTGCCATGGGCCAGCCGGCATCGCGCCGGTGCCGATGTTTCCGAACCTCGCCGGGCAGAAAATCGAGTACCTGTATTGGGCGCTGGTCGAATTCCAGCGTGCGGCGCGCGCGGATTCGCCGATGACGGCGCAGGTCGCCAAGCTCGACGACGTGGATCTGCGCGATCTTGCGGCGTACTTCGCGGCGCAGCCGGCGGCCGTCGCCGGGGCGGACGCGGCAACGCCGGATGCGCGCGCAGCGGCCTTGTTTCATCACGGCGATCCGGCGCGCGGAATTCCGCCCTGCCAGGGCTGTCACGGGATCGAAGCCGGCGGCCATCCGCTCGCCGCGGATGCGGCGCGCTACCGCACCTATCCCATGCTGCGCGGCCAGCATGCGCCCTATCTGACGCAGCGGCTGAAGGACTATCGCGACGGCAA
The DNA here is from genome assembly GCA_036398455.1 of Dokdonella sp. Lineage (GTDB taxonomy): Bacteria > Pseudomonadota > Gammaproteobacteria > Xanthomonadales > Rhodanobacteraceae > Dokdonella_A. The sequence goes on along the minus strand of DASWPR010000353.1, from coordinate 14,230 downwards.
GCTGACCGAGTCCGGCAACGATCGCATCATGCGCGGCGTTGCGCGCTCGCTCGACGACGATTCGATCGATCTGCTCTCGTCGTGGCTGCAAGCGGGGGCACGATGAGCCGGTCCGCTTCGCTCCTATTCGCTGTCGACGGCGCGATGCCGCGCCCGTGTCCGGTTCAATCCATTCGCGCCGAGGGGCCCATGCTTCCGCGGCGCGCAACTCATCCGCTCGTTGCGATCGCTTGCGCGGCAACGACGGTCATTCGTATCGGGCACTACCCGATCCTTCAACTCGCCCTCATCCCGTAGGAGAACCATCGTGCATACTCGTCATTTCATATCCCACTTCGCCGTCGCAGCAAGCCTGCTGCTCGGCTCCGCGGCTGCATCCGCCGCCAATCACAACGTGCAGGTCGGACCGAACGGCACGCTGACATTCTCGCCGCAGACGCTGAACATCGCGGCGGGCGACACCGTGACCTTCACCAACACCGGTCCCGGGCAGGGCTTCCACAATGCGGTATCGGACGACGGCACGACCTTCGACAGCGGCGCCGCCAGCAGCGCCGCCTGGACGTATGTCGCGACGTTCCCGGCGCCCGGCACGTTCGGCTATCACTGCACGATCCACGGTGCCGCCGGCCAGGGCATGTTCGGCACCATCAATGTGACCGTGCCGGTGGATCTGCAGTCGTTCGACGTGGAGTAGTTTCGCGCGAGCGTGCCTGCTGACCGATATCCCGAAGAGGCCCGACCGAGCGGGCTTCTTCATCGTTCATCCGAACAGGCAGTCACACCGCGTTTCATGGTCCTGGCGCGCCGGCGTGATCGAGCGCTTCGCTATTCGTTGCCGCCGACGCCCGAGTTCTGAGCGCGCCGCATCCGGCGATGGACATTGGGCCACGCGTCTATGCGCGTAGTAATTCTGCGGACTGATTATCGATATCTGGAGCTCTCGGCGTCGACGCGATTTTCATCCCTTAGATCGATCAAATCATCACAAATATCGATAAAAGGACGAAATAATTATCAAAACAGCATTTGGCTATTTCGGCCGACCGGACATTTCAATCGCGACCGACCGGTAGGCCGGCTTCAGACGACGCCCGACGACGTGCTGCTCGCTGCTCAGAAAGACTTCGTTGGCGATCCAGACAGCTGGCGGCAGGCCTCGCCCAGAAATGGCGTTCATCCATCCCAGCACTGATGTGCCGGGATGGACGCCTTTACATGACACAAGCACGGTGTGAATGCGCAACCCGTCGGCAGGTCGTCGCGCAGCCGTCTTCGGAGCGCGCTTCGACCCAGCGTCGTTCAGTCGTGTGCCGGCACTCGCGCCGAAGCTTGCGCTCCATCAATCGTGATGTCGTCGACGAAGCAGTTGCCGTCCTCGCCGATCGTCGTGTAGTCAAAGGCGATCCGATGCACCGCATTGTCGGCATACGCACTCACGTCGACAGTCGCGTTGTTCCAGCGTGCATCGATGCCGTTCTGCACGATGTCGGTCGTCGAGAGCACGTTGCCATCCACCGAAATTGTCAGCTTCCCCTCTGTCGGCAACGCGGCAATGAAGCGCCGATAGTGCAGGTATCGTGGAGCGCCGCTCGCGATCGTCACGTCCTGCGACCAGGACTGCATGCCGCCGTTGCCGGTATGCCAGCCGCCGCCCCACGCAGCTGCGTTGCCCGCGAGCAACGCGTCGGACACGGGCGGCCAGATGGGCGCGGTACCTGCCGCATCGTTCGAATCGCTGCCGTGCCACGCCTGATCGGTGTTCGTCGGCATGCGCATGGCGTCGAAGCCTGCGTCGCGCACCGCCTGAGTCGGCGCCGAGTCTTCGAAACCGTCGCAGAAAATCATGTCGCTTGCGCTGCACGGATCGATGGGAGCCGGCGCCACGATCAGGCTGATCGGAACGCTCACCAGCGGCGTCACCGGATCGTTGCTGGTCACGCAGAGCGTCGCCGCATAACTGCCTGCCGGCAGCGTCGCGGCATCCACCGTGACCATGGAAGCCGCCGATGCGCCGGGCGCCAGCGATCCGGACGTCGGCGCCACATCGAGCCACGAAACGTCGGTCGGCTCCTGGCAGCCGCCGCTCTGTGCCGTCGTGAGATTCACCACCATCACCAGGTGGAAGTTCGGGAAGTTGAGGCTCGCCACCGGCGTCGGGTCGGCGATGCCGCACGTCGGTGCCGAGATGAAGGTCGGATGCGTTTCCGGCGACGCATTGGCTCCAGGAAAGAATTGCCCGTCAGCGGTGCCGTCGGTGTGCCATTCGACCACGAGGTCCTGCCCCGCCGTATCGGCAATGATCCCCGACACGGGGATCGTCGCCGTGACGAGACCGCTGTCGATGCTTCCCGAGCCGCTGCCGATCAGGGTCAGGGCCGAGGTAGGAATCGTATCGGCAGTGGTCGAATGTGGAATCGAGTACAGATTGATCGTCAACGGCAAGCCGTCGGGGCCGGCGGTGGCCGAGGAGATCGTCACGCTGGCGATGTTCGCACGCGCACCCACGGTGGGGTATTCGCTGAAGACGAAACGACGCCACCAGCTGTTGTTCGCGGTGGTCACGCCGGTCTGCCCGCAGGATATGCCCTCCTCGCCCGGCGTGTTGTCCGTCATCTGCGAGATCGAAAAATCCCCCAGCACGATCGACTGCGCGCGGCTGCGCGCGCCGGCCCGAGGATTTGGCGCAAGCACGTCATTGCTGTCGATCTGCGTGTCGCCTTTGGAGGCCGCCGCAAGACGCGCCGTGAAGAAACTCGTCTTCGGCAGGGCTGCAGCTTCCGCGATCTGGTATGTCAACACGCCCCCGCCATTATTCGACACGGTCAAATCCTGCATATCGCTCGCGCCTGCGGCCAGCGCGAACGCAAGCGGCGTCGGCGTCACCTCGATGCGCGGATCATTCACTCCCGAACCTGTCGCGATCAGGGTTGCGCTGGCGGGCCCGGTGTTGTCGCCAGCGTCGGTCTGCAGGGCGCCCGCGGAGATCGTGTTGACGTAGCTGCCGGCGGTCGCTGCGACTACGTCCACCGTCACCGTGCAGGCACCGTTTGCAGGGATCATCGAGCCGGAGGCCACCAGCGTCACCGATCCCGCACCGGCCGTCGCGACGAGCGTGCCGCCACAACTGGTAGACGCATTCGGGTTTGCTGCAATTGAAAGGCCTGCCGGAAATGTGTCGACGAGATCCGCGGACAGCGTCGCGGCCGCCGAGTTGGCGTTCCCCAGGGTGAGGGTCAACGTGCTCGACGCGTCAACGGCAACGGCGGCAGGGTCGAAGGATTTCTGCAGGGCCGGCGGGATGCCTTCGCCACTGCCGCTCAAGCGAAACAGTTGCGCGGGCGCCGTATCCGGCGGAAAGCCACAGTTCTGTTTCAACGTCCAGGCAACGCAACCGGAATGAAAGCGGTCGCCGGGGTTCTGCCAGAACGGCAAATTGATCGATTGAACCGAGCGGTCGCCCCAATACCATTGTCCGCCGGATTGATCGAGCTGAGCCTGTACGGACAACCAGTAGGAGCCCGCCGCCAGATTTACCGGCGTGGCAAGCGCGATCGACGCGCTGGCGCCACTGGTCGCTCCGCCGGAATAGCTCTGGCTGGACGCGGACGCAAGGAGCGCTCCCGGCTGCGCCGTATCGGCCGCCGAGGAATTGAGCAGCACCGAAATGGATGCGTCGGAATTGTTGACCACTGCGAGATCTGGCGAACCGTCGCCGTTCACCTCGAACGCGACAATCGCATGCGGGCCGTCACCGGCGGCGAAGACCTGGCGCGGCGCGAAACTCGCCACTGCGGCTCCGGCAGGCGTGGTGTCGAGCAGCACGGAAGCGAGCCCATCCCCGGTATTGGCAATCAGCAAATCGGGGCGACCGTCGCCGTTGATGTCGCTGCTGCTGATCGAGAACGGACTGGCGCCCGAGTCGAAGACCTGCTGCGGGGCGAAGCTCGCCACGACGTCTCCAGTGGCCGTCGTATTGAGCAATACCGAAGCGGTGCCATCGTCCCAGTTGGCAATGATCATGTCCGGCTTACCGTCCCCGTTGACGTCGGGCGCAGCGATGGAATACGGCGTAGCGCCTGCCGGGAAGGATTGCAGCGCTGCGAACGTCGCTACGGCGGCGCCGTCGGGCGTCGTATTGAGCAGGACCGAAGCTGCGTTACTGTCGCGGTTGGCGATCACCAGATCCGGCTTGCCGTCGCCATTGATGTCCGCGGCAGCGATGGAATTGGGCGTCGAGCCGGCCGCGAACACCTGCTGGGGGGCGAAGCTGACGGTCGGGTCGCCGCTCGCGGTCGTGTTGATCAATACCGACAGCGTGCCTGCATCGCGGTTCGCGACGACGAGGTCAAGCTTGCCATCGCCGTTGACGTCGGTTGCAACCACCGCGAAGGGCGCTGCGCCGGCGAGGAAATCCTGGTGTTCGGCAAACGACACGTCAGCGGCGCCAACCGCGGTGGTATTGAGCAGCACCGACACCGAGTTGTCGTTGACGTTGGCCGTGATGATGTCGGGTCGGCCATCGCCGTCGAGATCTGCCGCAATCAGCCAGAACGGCAGTGCCCCGACCGTGAACGCCTGCTCCGCGCTGAAGTCCGGCGTGATCGCACCGGGAGCAGTCGTGTTCAGCAATACCGACACGGTGTTGTCGAGCGCATTGGCCGTTGCCACGTCCCCAATGCCATCGCCGTTGAAGTCGGCGCTGACGACCGCGAAAGGCGACGGTCCCGTAGCGAAGGTCTGCTGGTTGTCGAACGTGCTCGCGGGCACGCTCTGGTAAAAATATACATTGAATGCGGTCGGTGGAAGCCCGCCGTTCGAGAAATAGCCGACCACGTCCACCGTATCGACATTCCAGGTCTGGCCGGGTGGAACCAGGAAGTCCTCGGCAACCTGGTCGTCGTAGCCGTCGTTGTCGGTGTCGAAGTCCTGCGACGTGAAACCGGCGCTGGGTGTCGGTGCGTCCATCTGGTCGTAGAGCACCGCGGAAGTCGGCGCCGCTATGACAGGATGCTGCGACGAAGCGAAGGGGGCCACCGGGACACCCGCTTGGGCGAGACCTGCGGCGCCGACGACGCCCCATGCGATTGCAAGTAATCGTTTCACTTGGAACTCCCCGATAGCCTGTTGAATGACACGCGTTGCAACGCTTCACGCAGCGGCGCGACGCGCGACGCGCGTGTATTCATCCGCGTGACCCGGGATCGCCGGCTTCCGCGCAAGCACACGGTTCGGGCCAGACCTGAGAGTGGCCCGCACACGCTGCTCGTCGCGCCGTTGAAGATCGATGAATCCGGCCATGGCATGCATTCGTTTTTTCTTGGGAGTTCCTTGCAACCCGCTTCGTTGAATGCCGCAGGGCGCACCAACCGACGTCCAAGCCCTTGATCCTCATCGCATCTCGCGGCGTTCTTGTGTCCAACCCAGAGACGGCAGCGTCGAGTACGACGTCTTCGCATACCCGACAGGAATCATCGCGGCGGCAGCCGCGGTTTCCGTTCCGCACTGCTGCGGCCTTGTCTTGTCCCGAGGTGAAAGGCGTGCGCTGGAGCCTGCCCGCTGGCCCGAACGCTAGCGGAGCGCCTGCAGCGACCTTCCTGCTGAGGCGGACTGTTCTACCCCGAGTCGGACCGGCGACTCGTCGATGCCAGCCAGCGGCTTGCGCTCGCCCGCCAGGGCATTCGCGCGTGCGACGGCGGACTGCCATCCGGCCGTATCGCCCATCGCGCGGTAGAGACTCGCTTGGAGGGCGGCGACATCGAAGTCGCGCGTCGACCACTCGCTGACGCGCCCGACCACCTGCGCGGCCTGTGTGAGATCGCCGATGGCGATCAGGTAGTCGGCGTAGGAGCCGCACACCTGCAGAAGATCCAGCGGCGTCTGGTTCGCGTCGGCGAGGTCCATCGCGTGCGCGTACGTCGCGCGCGCGTCCCCGTGCTCGATACCCGCCGCTTGCGCCTCAGCCGTCAGCACGGCGCCGTAGACGGCAGCGGTCGCGCTCAAACGGTCCGGTGGGGTCCACGCGCGCGCTCTGGCGACGGTTGCCGCTGCGGCTTCGCGCTGGCCGAGGGCGAGCTGCGCACGCAGCTGGACCAGTACGGTCGTCAAATATTCTCGTGCGTCATAGTCGGCGCCCCAATCCTGCGCCAGTGACTGCGCGGCCAGCGCTGCGGCTTCGCTGGCGCGGCCATCGGCATACGCGCGCTGCGCGGCGAGGCCGAACCCCCAGGGCACGAACTGTTCCTCGTCCTTGCGATCCTGGCTGCTGCGCAAGGCTTTGATCAAGGTGTCGGCCGCGCGCAGGCGGCCATTCGCGAGCAAAGCGCGGATGCGCCATCCCATTGCTAGGTGTTGCACCGTCGCTCCCGGACTCAGTGCAAGCAACTCATCGATGCGGGCATCCTCGGCCAGCGCGTGATCCGGTTCCAGCAGGGCGAGGTGTGCACGCACGATGCCGACGCGCGCGCGCAACTCCACGCTGATCGTGTTCAACGGCACACTCGCCGCGGCGGCGCGCTCGAGCACTGGCAGCGCTTCGCGAAAACGGTTTCGTTGCAGCGAAGTCCAGCCGATGTTGTTGTCGAGCACACCGAGCCGCAGCGCGTCGCCGGCGCTCTCGAACAACTGCCGCGCGCGAGCCTGGTCCGCAAGCGCCAACTGCACGTCGCCAAGCAGCACGTGCGCAATCGCGCGTGCGCCGAGGATTCGGCCGAGCCAGTCGCCGTCGGTGCCCGCCGGGTCTGCCTCGAGCAGCGCAACCCCTCTGTCGAAGGCCGCGACTGACCCGGCTGACTGCGACAGATGGAACAGCGCGACGCCCTTTCCGTACAGCGCGCGCGATTGCACGAACGCGGAAGACTGCAGGGCGGGCTCGCTGAGAATGTGCTCGAAACCCACTCCCGCCTCGGCGAAATGGCCGTCTGCAAGATCGACGAAGCCGCGCATCAAGCCGGCTTCCGGATCCATTTGCTGCGCGGATGTCAGCATGTCGAGCAGCGCGCGGGCGTCGTCGATGCGACTGTCCAGACGCGCTGCATCGACGATCTGCAGTTCCTGTTGCAGGGCGAGCTTCTCCGGCGGTTCGCCGCTATCCTGGCGCGGCGTGATGCCGAACGAAGCCGACAGACGGTCGGCTGCGATACGCGCTGCGGTGAGCACGTCCACAGCCTCACCGGTTTCGCCCGGTCCAAAACTGCTGCCGTGTCGGACCTCGAGCGAGACGCGCCAGCGGCTCCCCTCGATGTGTTCGACGCTGGGCCGGATCAGCACCCTGCCCGCATCGGAGTCGAGCAGGGTTGCGAACTGCAGCTCGGTCGGATTCGCGGCGCCGGCCGTCACGGCCACGACGTTGTCGACCGGCATCACCGTGTGGCCGCTGACGCGCAGGCGTTCGGCAATGGCGTCCATCAGGCCGAGGCGCATCCACGCCTGCGGTTCGCCGCGAGCAACCGTCGCCGGCAGGACGATCGCAGTCGCCTTGTGCGGCAGCGCCGACTTCGCCGCGGGCCATAGACTGACGACAGCGCTCGATACGAGAATCGCTGCGGCGACTATAGAAACCGCCTGCCAGCGGCGCCCGCCTCCGACGGGGGATTTCGCCTGCCGATCGCGCGTAATCGCCGCAGTCGCCGCCTCAAGCGAATCGGTCGCCAGCATTTCTGCGTGCGTCTCCTCCACTGCCGGCGTCGTCGGGACGCTGATGGCCGCCTCTATCGGCTGTGCAGTGCGCACGACGCCCGCGCTTGCATCCGGTTCGAAGACTTCGATCGGTATGGCCCAGGCGTAGCCGAAACCATGAATGGTGCGAATCGCCCGATGTTCGTCGCCGGTGTCTTCCAGGGCTCGCCGCGCCCGCATCATCGTTTGGTCGAGCGCATTGTTGCTGATGTCCGCGTTGCGCCAGACTGCGGCAATCAACTCGTCGCGACTGACCGCGCGTTCGCGATGTTCGACCAGGTAGACGATGCAGTGAATCGCCCGCGCAGGCAGGTCCACGGATTCGCCGGACAGACGAAGTTCGCGGCGCGCCGGATCGAGTAGATAGTTGCCGAAACGGAAAAGGCGCGATGCCATGGCGGTGTCACGAAGCAGCGAAGACGGTACAACAGACCCGGGGGCCGGGACCGCTGCACGCGGAACGCTAGCACGATCAGGCTTGAATGAAAAAGCAGCATTCTGCGCTCGTTCGTCTCGTGCCCGACCACGTCCAGGGACAACACCGCAGTCCTGCGCCCGGCAAGAATCCATTCCGCGTAACGCGAAGTGCACGGAAGATTGCCTGCCGAACGCGTGGGTTTCTACCCCGCTAACGCGGACACCTCCGAGAAGGCCGGCGATCGGCAAGAACGAGTGTCATGTCCAAGCGAAGAAAGCTCAGCGAAGAGTTCAAGCGCGAGGCGATCGGCCTGACGCGACAGCCAAGCACCAGCGTCAGCCAGGTCGCTCGCGATATCGGCGTCGGGGCAGGCCTGTTGGGCCGCTGGCGGCGAGAGCTGGAGACTGACAAGGCCACAGCCTTCTCAGGTTCGGGGGGGTTCCGCGCGACCAGGAGACGGCGAGGCTCAAGCGCGAGTCGGCCAAGGTGAAGAAGGCATGGGATTTTTCCGCGCGATGCGGCGGCGTTCTTCGCCAAGAGTGGAGCTGAGGTATCAGACGATTCAACGTTGCCGCGCTATCCATCCTGTCCAGTTGATGTGCCGCTGCCTGAAGGCGTCGACGAGCGGTTTTCACGCGGGGAGCAAGCGCCCCGCGAGCGCGCGAGCGGACCGACAACCAATGCATGTGCAGTTGGTCCGCCGCCAATGTTTGTACGTTATGCATATGCATTGATGTTGTGCCCAGGCTGCTTGCCCCACTCTGACGCAAGCCGCGTGCCAACTTGCCCTAGAATGAGGCAATGACGCCTCGCAGCCACGCACCCAGCGCAAACTCCTCGCACGGCGAAATCCAGTGGCCGGTGTTCGAGCAGTGTGCGACGGCGATGGCGCTGGTCGATGGCGGCTTGATCATCCGATCGATCAACCAGGGATTGCACGACTGGCTCGGCGGCGGCGCGCGCAACTGGCGCGGCGAATCGCTGGCGGTGCTGGATGCGAAGCCGCCGCGCTTGTCCGACGCCGTGCTGCGCGCACTGCAGCAGGAGCGGCGCGTGTGGCTGCGCGAGGCGCGTCTGCGCACCGCCATCGGCGATCGCGAGGCGGATCTCGCGTTGACGCCGCTGGATGCGCACAGCCTGCTGCTGGAGGTGCAGTCGACGCCGGTCGAACACTCGGGCCTGCGCCTGTCCGAGTCCCTGCGCGGCTTCGCGCATGAAGTGAAAGGTCCGCTGGCCGGCGTGCGCGGTGCCGCGCAACTGCTGCAGCGGCGTGTCGGGGCGGCCGAACTGGCCGAACTGGCCGGGCTGATCGTGACCGAGGTCGACCGCCTCGCCAGCTTGTCCGATCGCCTGCTCAAGGTCGGCGCCAAGCCGCGTCTGGCGCGCATCAACATCCATGAGGTGATCGAGCGCGTGGCCGCCCTGGTCGCCGCGGAAGCGGATGCGCCGCAGATCCGGCGTGACTACGACCCCAGCCTGCCTCCCGTCACCGCGGATGCGGACCGCCTGCAGCAGGCTTTGCTCAACCTTGCCCGCAATGCGGCGGAGGCGGGCGCGCGCCAGCTCAGTGTGCGTACGCGCGCCGAGCATGGCTCGCGCTTCGGCGATCGCGGCACGCGCTTCGCCGTGCGCGTCGATCTGATCGACGATGGCCGCGGCGTGCCCTCCGATCTCGCCGAGACCTTATTCGAGCCGCTGGTATCGGGTCGTGCCGACGGCACGGGCCTCGGCCTTGCGATTGCGCGCGAGATCGCGCGCGAACACGGCGGCGAGCTGAGCTACGTCAGCCGTCCGGGCGCGACCGTCTTCACGCTGCAACTGCCGCTGGCGGAATGACGATGCGCCCGCAACGAATCGCAAGGGTGTCCGCATGAGTGGCCCGGTGCGCACCATCTGGATCGTCGACGACGACCGCAGCGTGCGCCTTGTGCTCGGCGCAGCCTTGCGCGAGGCGGGCTGGCAGCCGCGCGAGTTCGGCGACGCGGAAGCGGCATTGGCAGCGCTGGCGGATTCAGCGCCGGATCTGCTCTTCACCGATGTGCGCATGCCTGGCGCCAGCGGCCTCAAGCTGCTCGAACGCGTCGGCGCGCACGAGCCACGCTTTCCGGTCATCGTGATGAGCGCGTTCACCGATGTCGCGTCGACCGCTTCGGCGTATCGCCTGGGCGCGTTCGACTACCTGCCTAAACCATTCGACCTCGACCAAGCCGTCGCCGCCGCGCGCCGCGCACTCGCGCAGCCGCGCGCGACGCCGGAATCGACGCCGGTCGCGGACAGCGGCGAGGCCGAGCTGATCGGTGGCAGCGCCGGCATGCGCGAACTGTTCCGTGCAATCGGCCGTGTCGCCGCCAGCGGCCTCGGCGTGCTGATCACCGGCGAAACCGGCACTGGCAAGGAGCTTGTGGCGCGCGCGCTGCATCGCGAGAGCGCGCGTGCGAAGCAGCCATTCATCGCGTTGAACACGGCAGCGATTCCAGCCGAGCTGCTCGAATCGGAACTGTTCGGCCACGAGGTCGGCGCATTCACCGGCGCCGCGCGCCGCCACGCCGGCCGCTTCGAGCAGGCCGATCGCGGCACTTTGTTTCTCGACGAGATCGGCGACATGCCGCTCGCGCTGCAGACGCGCCTGCTGCGCGTGCTCGCGGCGGGCGAGTTCTATCGCGTCGGCGGACGCGAGCTGATCCGCGCCGACACGCGCATCATCACCGCGACGCACCAGGATCTCGACGCAAAAGTCGCGCGCGGCGAGTTTCGCGCCGACCTGCTGCACCGGCTCGACGTCGTGCGCCTGCACTTGCCGGCCTTGCGCGAACGGCGCGACGACATCCCGGCGCTGGCCGAACATTTTCTCGGGCGGGCGGTGGCCGCGACCGGCGGCACCTCCAAGCGTTTCTCGCCGGCCGCCCTCGGCGCGCTGCGCGACTATCCGTGGCCCGGCAACGTGCGTCAGCTCGAGAACCTTGCCCGTCGCCTTGCAGTGTTGGCGCCGGGGCGCGAGATCGGCGTCGGCGATCTGCCGCCGGCGATCAGCGATGCCGCACCGCCGCGCGAGGTGCGTGGCTGGAGCGCCCCGCTGCGCGCGTGGGCCGACGAGGCGCTGGCTGCCGGTGCCGAAAACATCCATGCCGAGGCCTATGCCGAGTTCGAACGCGTGCTGCTCGATGCCGCGCTCGCCGCGCACCGCGGCCACCGCCAGCACGCGGCGAAGTCGCTCGGCCTCAGCCGCAACACGATGACGCGCAAGCTCGGCAGTTCGCGCAGGAAGCGGCCTTGACGCTCCCGCCCACCTTCCCATGCATCGACGGCCTGCCATGAATGACGCCCTGCGCGTGCGTAACGCGACCATCGCCGACCTGCCGTTTCTCGTCGAGAGCAATGCCGCGATGGCGCTCGAAACCGAAAAGAAGGTGCTCGATCGCACGGTTCTCGAGCGCGGCGTCGCCGCCGTCTTCGAGCAACCTGCGCGCGGTTTTTACCTGGTCGCCGAATATGCAGGGCATTCGGCCGGCTGCCTCCTGATCACCTATGAGTGGAGCGACTGGCGCGACGGCGAGTGGTGGTGGCTGCAGAGCGTCTATGTGGTGCCCGCGGCACGCCGCAGCGGCGTGTTCCGCGCGCTGCATGGCTGCATCGAACGGCGCGCAGCGGCGCGCAGCGACGTCATCGGCCTGCGCCTGTATGTCGAAACCGAAAATCACCGCGCGCAGTCGACCTACACCGAGCTGCGCATGCAGCGTGCGCCTTACGTGATGCTGGAGGCGCCGCTCACCCCCGCTCTTCGCGGTTCGAAACCTCCCCTGTCACGGGAGGACGACGCTTGATCCCTGTGGACCGGCTGCGCCGGGCGGCTTCCGATCTGTTCGGCCTGTTCGTATTTCCCATGCTCGTTGCGGCACTGCCCTGGGCCGTCGGCCTTCGACTCCTCAAAGGCCTGGCGCGCCATCACCGCACGTTTCGCGTGGAGGCGGACGCCGCCTGGGTCGCCGCGAACGCGCACCTGCCCGGAATGGAAGCGGACACCTGGAAGACCCGCTATCGCTTGATCCGCTGGGTCGAGCGCGCGGACACCTACCTGACGCTCACCCGGACGACCGGCTGGTGGCGTCGCCGCGTCGACGTGATCGGTGACTGGCCTGCGCCAGCACAGGCGCATCTCCTGCTGACATTTCACTGGGGGGCCGGCAACTGGGTCTGGAAATTGCTCAGCGAACAAGGCATCGGCGCGCATTTCCTCGCGCGCAGGCCGGTTGCGCGCGACCTCGGCGCCGGCGGCCTGGCCTTGTCGTACAGCCGGCTCCGCGAATGGGCGTTCCCGCGCATCGGCGGTCGCGGCGCCATCTATACCGGCGGCAGCGCCGCGCGCATCGAGGAGGCATTGGAGAAGGGGGCGAGTCTCGTTGCGATGCTCGATCTGCCGAGCTCGCCATCGCAGCAACCGACGCGCGTGATGCTGCTCGGCGAACCGGCGAGGTTGCCCGCGCGGCTGCTCGCGGTGGCAGCCAAACAGCGCGTGCCCATTACGATCTTCAGCTGCGGCTTCGACGCCGCAAGCGGCCGCCGCACGCTGCGCATGGAAACGCTCGATGCCTCGGTCGACATCGAATCGGCGCTTGCGCGATACGCGGCGCTGCTCGAGGCGTGCCTGCGCGAAGCCTCGGAATTTTGGATGATGTGGCACCAGTGCGCGGCGATCTTCAGCGTGACAGGGCATACAATGGCGGCCGAATAGCGGCGGTCCCTGGCTGTCGGCCGTGTGCTGGACTTGTCTACACAGAAAGGTAAATCGTGAGCTCGAAGCGAGTAGGAATCATCGGCGGCGTCCGCATTCCATTCTGCCGCAACAACACCGCGTATGCGGACGTCGGCAACTTCGGCATGGCGGTGAAGACGCTGGGCGCGCTGGTCGAGCGCTTCGGCCTGCACGGCGTCGAGCTCGGCGAGGTCGCGTTCGGTTCGGTGATCAAGCACGCATCGGACTGGAACATCGCGCGCGAGGCGACGCTGTCGTCCGGCCTTGCGCCGACCACGCCGGGCATCACCACGGCGCGCGCCTGCGGGACTTCGCTCGACAACGCGATCATCGTCGCGAACAAGATTGCGACCGGCCAGATCGATGCCGGCATCGCCGGCGGCGCCGACACCACCAGCGACGTACCGATCGTCTACTCCAAGGCGCTGCAGCAGCGCCTGCTGGCGGTCAATCGCGCGAAGACGCCGCTGGAGAAGCTCGAGACGGCGGTCAAGGGATTTTCTCCTTCCGAGTTGAAGCCGTCGTTCCCCGGCGTCGCCGAGCCGCGCACGGGCAAGTCGATGGGCGAGCACTGCGAGCTGATGGCGCAGGAGTGGAAGATCGCGCGTGAAGACCAGGACAAACTCGCCCTGGAAAGCCACCAGAAGCTTGCGGCGGCGTATGCGCGCGGCTTCTTCAAGGACCTGGTCGTGCCGTTCCGCGGCGTCGAGCGCGACAACGTGCTGCGTCCGGATACGACGTTGGAAAAGCTGGCGGCGCTGAAGCCGGCGTTCGACAAGACCTCCGGCCGCGGCACGCTCACGGCAGGCAATTCGAGTGCGCTCTCGGACGGCGCCGCCGCGGTGCTGCTGGCGAGCGACGAGTGGGCCGCCGCGCGCGGACTGAAAATCCAGGCCTATCTCAGCCATGCGCGCGTCGCCGCGGTGGATTTCATCCACGGCGAGGGCCTGTTGATGGCGCCGACGATCGCCGTGCCGCGCATGCTGGCCGAAGCCGGCATGCGCCTGCAGGATTTCGACTTCTACGAAATCCACGAGGCGTTCGCCGCGCAGGTGCTGTGCACGCTGCGCGCGTGGGAATCGGCAGACTACTGCAGGAACCGCCTCGGCTTGGACGCGCCGCTCGGCAGCATCGACCCGGCGCGCATCAACGTCAACGGCTCCAGCCTCGCCGCCGGCCATCCATTCGCGGCGACCGGCGCGCGCGTCGTCGCCACCCTGGCGCGGCTGCTCGAGGACAAAGGCTCGGGTCGCGGCCTGATCTCGATCTGCACCGCCGGCGGCATGGGCGTGACGGCGATCCTCGAAAGGCCGTAGGCTAGAGCGAACGCCAGCCTCGGGGGAGGTCGAAATGGAAAACAGCAACTACGCGCTGGTGCTGACCGG
>DASWPR010000352.1:0-5467 GCA_036398455.1 Dokdonella sp. | reverse complement strand
AGTGGCTGTGCCATTCCGATCGTCATGCGCTCGATGCCGCGCGCAGCATCCAGGCTTCGGTGCTGTATCTGTTCAAGGATGAACGTCTCGGCGGCACCAGTTTCTATGTGCCGACGCGCACGCCGGAAGAAACCGCGCGCCTGTTCGCCGATTCGAGCGCGCTGTCGAGCGAGGCTTTCACGCAACGCTACGGCATCGTGCCGGGCTACCTGCATGCATCGAACGACTACTTCCAGCAGATCGGCGCGATCGCGCCGCGTTGGAACCGCCTGATCTTCTACGACGGCAGCCTGCTGCATTCGGGCAGCATCGCGAACCCCGAGAAACTCAGCAGCGACCCACGCAGCGGTCGCCTCACGTTCAACGGCTTCTACATCTGCCGGCGCAACGCGGCCTGATTTCGTACGGCCTTCAGATTTGCCAGGCAGACACCGGCCGCGTCTCAACCGCCTTGCGCGCGCAGCGCCTCGACGAACGCCGCGTCCTGACCGTGCGTTTCGCGCACGAGCTGGTCGAGGATCGGCAGCACCAGCTTCGGCCCGTTCGCACCATTGGTGAAAATGATCGTCGCACGCCGGCTGGCGAGGTTGATGTAGCCGAGCGTGAAGACGCCCTCGTCCATGCCGGTATGCATGAGGTAGGTCGCATCCTTGAACCGGTAGACCTCCCAGCCGAGCCCGAAGCCGACGTCGTCGGGGCAGCTCTTCGCCTTGGCGCCTGCGCACATGTCGGCCTTCTGGCTGGCCTGCACGCGCTCGCGCTCGCGCGCCATCGCCGGCGTCATATCGGTCGTGTTCATCACCGACAGCATGAACTTCGCGTAGTCGCTCGGCGTCGTGTAGAGCAGGTCCGAGGCGATCCAGCGATCGGTGATCGCGGGTTTCTGGAAGACGCCTTGCGCATCGGCAGGTTCCGCGATGCGCCCTGCGAACCATGCGCGCCGCGTATACGACGTGTCGTGCATGCCGAGCGCATCGAAGATCTGCCGCTGCGCCAGCGCTTCGAAATCGGTGTGCATTTTTTCCTGCGCGAAGCGTGCGACGTACTCGTAGCCTTCGCCGGAATAGCCGATCGCAGCACCCGGCGCGGACTTGAACGTGAGCACGCCGCCGGTCTGGCGGCGCCAGTTCGGAAAACCGCTGCGGTGACTCAGCGCGAGGCGCGGCGTCAGCAGCAGGCGTCGCTCGTCGTGGGCGATGTCCGGGTCGGTCCAGGTCGCCGCCATCGCTTCATCAAGGCTCAACCGCCTCGCGGAGGCCAGCTGCAATACGACCTCGGCGGAAATCGGCTTGGTCATCGAGGCAATGTTGTAGAGCGTCTTCGTCGTCGCCGGCTGGCCCGGGCTCTGCAGGCCGTAGGCCTTGGCGAAGACCAGCCTGCCTTGATCGATCCGCGCGATCGACACGCTGGGCACATGGTTTTCGTCGAGCAGTCCTGGCACGTCGCGATCGAGCGAGGCCCGTGGCGCGAACGCGCTCGCAGCAGACTTCGATTCGGCCGCGCTCGCCCCGTGCAGCACGACGGCGAGGCCCGCGACGAGGCACAACTTAAGCAATGGATTTTTCACGAAATCTCCTGTTCGGTGCGCGCCGGCCCGGCAGCAATGGCTGCGCATCGGTTCGATGGACGAGGCCGCCAGCAGGGCGGCAGCGCAAGAGATGCGGTCAGGGCGCGTTGGGTTGCAGCGCGATCGACCGAGGACAGCGGCGCGTGCCGGTCAGCGGGTGCGTCGGCGGGTCATGCGCCGCCGCCCAGCCGGTTCAGCGGCAGGCGCAGATAGCTCACGCCATCCGCATCCGGCGGCGGCAGGCGGCCGCCGCAGATATTGACCTGCAGCGCCGGCAGGATCAGCCGCGGTATCGCCAGGGTGGCGTCGCGCGCCTGGCGCATCGCGACGAACGCGGCTTCGGCGACATCGCCGCCGACATGGATATTGCCGGCGCATTGTGCCGCGACCGAACACTCCGCTGTCGCCTCGCGACGGCCGCCGGGATAGTCGTGGCACAGGAAAAGACGCGTGTCGGCCGGCAGCGCGATGATTTTCCGGATCGAGGCATACAGCCGATGCGCATCGCCGCCCGGAAAATCGGTGCGCGACGTGCCGACATCCGGTGCGAACACGGTGTCGCCGACGAAAGCGGCGTCGCCGATCAGGTAAGTGAGGCTGTCGTAGGTATGCCCCGGCGTTGCGAGCACGCGAACGTCGAGCCCGCCGAGGCGAAGCGTGTCGCCGTCGTGCAGCAGGCGGTCGAACTGGCGGCCGTCGGCGACGAACGCCTCGCCGAGACCGAAGAGCGGGCCGAAGCGGGCCTGCACCTCGACGATGCCGCTGCCGATCGCGACCGGCGCCCCGAGCACATCGTGCAGATAGCCGGCGGCGCTGAGGTGGTCGGCATGCGCGTGGGTCTCCAGGATCCAGCCGACATCGAGGCGCTGCGCACGCACGAACGCGAGCACGGCATCGGCGGAGGCGGTCGAGGTGGCGGCGCTCGTCGCGTCGTAGTCGAGTACCGGATCGATGATGACGGCCGCCGCCCCGGGCTGCTCGTAGGCGACGTGCGTGAACGTGCCGGTGTCCGGGTGGAAGAAGCTTTCCACGCGCGGTCGCGCGGTCGATGCGGACGACATGCCGGGTCCTTCGCAGGTGAGTCTGGAATCTACTAATGTAGAGATACCTAAATTGATTATGCAAGGCATGCCCGCTGCGCCCGGTCGACGCGCCGCGGGTTCGCCCTGCGCGCGGCGACCGCACAGCCGCAATCTCGGGCTGCTACCCTGCCTGGCGCCCCCGCCGCCGGGCCGGATTCGCCACGGAGTGAACATGCAGAGCGCGAACGAGGTCATCGTGAAGTCCGGCTCGATCGTCGTGCTGCGCCATTTCGACGTCGCCTATTCGATTGATCTGGCGCGCGTGGAGAGCCTGTGGGCGACGCATTCGAAGACGGCGAGCAATCGCGGGCGCCTGCTCTCGGTGCCGGAGAAGGCGGTCGCGTTCGGCGTGCCGCCGGTGCTGCTGTCGCTGCCCTCGTTCGCACTGGAGATCGGCGGCCGTTCCGTCGATGTGATCGCGACGGCGCGCTTCTACGATTTCGGCGTCGTCGTGCTGGCCGTGCGCGTTCCCGTCGCGGGCCTGGCGTGGGCCGATTTCGTCGCGAAAGTGCAGGCGGTCGAGCACGCGATCGGATGGGTCGCGCACAGCGGGTTGTGGGAGGGCCTGCTCGCCGACGTGCGCGCGATCGTCGAGCCGGCTCTGCTGCGTCCATCGAGCGCGACGCTGGAGGAGGACTATCTGCTCGCGGTCGTGCACGAACTCGGCGAGCCGCTCAGCGCCGCGGCCCTGCAGGATCGCGTCGATCTCGTTCCGCTGCTGTCGGGCGAGCAGCGCCAGCTCTCCGACGGCGCGCGGCGCGACCTGCTGCGGCAGAATTTCTCGTATTACGCGGACGACCTGGTCGTGCTGACCTGGGATCGCGCGTTCATCTACGAGCCGCGCGGCGATTCCGATGTCGCCGATGTGCTCGAAGTGGCCAACGCGCAGCTGCTCGAACTGCGCTACTACGACGAACTGCTCGATGCCGAGCTGCCGCACATGTACGACCGCGTCGAAGAGGCGCGCGGCACCGCCTCGCTGCTGGCCGCGCGCCGCTTCGCCCATCTGGCGCGGCGGCTGTATACCCTGGTCGCCGAGGTCACCGAGTTGACCGAGAAGGTCGACAACGCGCTGCAGGTCACCGAGTACGTCTACCTCGCGCGCATCTACGCGTCCGCCCTCGAATTGTTCCGCGTACCCAAGCTCGGCGCGGCGGTCGATCGCAAGCTGGCGATCGTGCGCGACACCTATGCGGCACTCTACGACGAGGCATCGAGCAGCCGCGCGGAACTGCTCGAACTCGCGATCATCTTCCTGATCGTCATCGAGATCGTGCTCGCGCTGCTGCGCGTATGACCGCGGCAGCGTGAATTGCCGATGAAGCGCCGCCTGCGCCACTCATCGGGCGTGCAGGCGCGCGGCCTAGGATCAACGGGTGTGCCTTGTTCGAGGCGCCATCCCCAGCCACCAGATCAGAGGCAGCCATGGCCGCGAAACCGTTCCTTTCCGATGTCCAGACCTTGCGCCGGCGTGCGCGCGAACACATCGCCCAGGGCGCGGTGACCGACAGCTACAAGGCCGATCGCACCACCGTGCTGAAGCTGCTGAACGAAGCGCTGGCGACCGAGATCGTGTGCGTGCTGCGCTACAAGGCGCATCACTACCTCGCCTCCGGCATCAACGCCAAGAGCGTCGCGGCGGAATTCCTCGAGCACGCCAACGAGGAGCAGGAGCACGCCGACCGCAGCGCCGAACGCATCACCCAGCTCGATGGAAAGCCGAATTTCTCGCCGGACGGCCTGTCCGCGCGCAGCCATTCCGAGTTCGTCGTCGGCGACGACCTTGCCTCGATGATCGAGGAGGACCTGATCGCCGAACGCATCGCGATCGACAGCTACCGCGAGATGATCGACTACATCGGCAACGACGACTCGACGACGCGGCGCATCCTGGAAGAGATCCTGGCCGTCGAGGAAGAGCATGCCGAAGACATGAAGACGCTGATGGAAGACTTCGGCAAGAAAGGCGAGCCGGCAAAGCCATCGAAGGACAAAGGAAAGAAATAGCTTTCCGCGCATTCGGCTCGCCGGGCAATGCCATGCCGTCCATTCCGATGGATGGCATGGTGCGTATGCAGGCGTGGAATCGACTGCGAACATCGCCTGTCCATTGCGCAGAGGCACGTGGAGGGGCGATCAAAACGGCCTTCACGTTTCCTCGACATCCCTGTATTCATCCCTGCGCAAGCAGGCTGCCCCTCACTCGAACGAAGGGGCTGCCATGGACGTATTTCCTCCCTATCCCGGCAAGATCGTGCGATTCGACTACGATCCGGGCGTGCGCTCGCTGCGCGCTTTCTACCGCGACGGCTCGATGGTGGTTTGCAATGCGGTGCCGCCGTCGTTGATCAAACGGCTGACCGCGACCTTGACCCCTGAAGAGTTCTTCAGCCTGTACATCGCCAGCCAATACAACTGCGAGATCATCGCGGCGCGCACGCGCAGGATACAGACGAACTGATCCGGGCCGCGCGAATGCAGCGGTGGCGTGCAACGATGGCGTCGGATAATCCAGACCATCGGCCCGCGGTTCACCATGAGGCTTCGCTTAGCACGCGACGCCGCAATTTCGACACCGTTCACTGCCGCATTTCTAAGGTCATCGAAGCGGGTCGCGCAGCGGCTCCGCACTCCGACTCGAAGGAGATCTCCGATGAACCGATATCGCTTCTTGTTGTTGGCTGCACTGCTGGCGGCGGGTTCCGCCTCCGCGCTCGATCGCGGCGATGCGCAGCTCGAACTCGCACAGGCGATCAATGCGGTGCAGTCTGCCGAACGCGACGATGCCGCGCGTTATGCCGCCGCCGATCTGGATGAA
>DASWPR010000351.1:0-2842 GCA_036398455.1 Dokdonella sp. | reverse complement strand
AAACGCTGGCAATATGTGTGGCGCTCAACCGACGCCGAGCCATTCCCGCATCACATCGGTCCGCTGCAGGAACGACGCGAGCGCGCCGTCGAACACGACTTCGCCATGCCCCATCACGGCGACGCGGCTGGCAATATCCTGTGCGATCACAAGGCGCTGTTCGATCAGCAGCATCGCCACACCGCGATCGCGCAGCGTTCGCAAGCATCGGGCGACCTGCTCCATCACGAGACTCGCGAGCCCCTCGCCGGGTTCGTCGATGACAAGCAGATCGGGGTCGCCCAGCAGCGCCCGCGCGAGCGTCAGCATCTGCTGCTCGCCGCCCGAGAGCGCGCCCGCACGCGTGCGCCTGCGCTCGCGCAGCACGGGGAACAGCGTGTAGGCGTCGTCGAAGGTGAAACGCGGCGCGCGGCCGCGATCACCTGGCGCGACACCGAGTTGCAGATTCTCGTGGACGCTCAGCGCGGGAAACACATCGCGATGTTCCGGCACATAGCCGATCCCGAGACGCGCGATCTCGAAGGTGCGCAGACCGCCGAGCGCGCGGCCCGCGAAACGCAGTTCACCTTCGCTGCGCACGAGGCCCATGATCGCACGCGCGAGCGTCGAGCGGCCCGAGCCGTTGCGGCCGACCAGCGCCAGCACCTCGCCCGCCTCGATGCCCAGCGTGACGCCGTGCAGCGCCTGGCTCGCGCCGTACCACGCGTTCAACCCGCGAATGTCGAGCAGGGCGCTCATGTGCCGAACCCTTCGCCGAGATACGCGGCGCGCACCGCCGCGTCCGCGCGGATCGCCGCCGGCGTGCCGCTCGCGATGATGCGCCCCTGCACGAGAACCGAAATACGATCGGCGATCGCGAACACCGCGTCCATGTCGTGCTCGACCATCAGCAGCGTGCGGCCCGCCGTGGTCTCGCGAATCAGTTCGATGGCATGCGCCGCTTCCGCGCGATTCATGCCGGCGGTCGGCTCGTCGAGCAGCAAGGTATGCGCGCCGCCCGCGAGCGCGATGCCCAGATCGAGCGCGCGTTGCTCGGCGTAGCTGAGCGTGCCGGCGAGGACTTGGCGGCGCGCGCTCAGGCCCACCGCGTCGAGCACCTGTGCAGCGCGCGCATCGACCGTGCGCGAACCGCTGAAACGCTGCCACCATCGCGTGCGGTCGCGCTCCGTCAGTTGCGCCGCGCAGCGCAGATTGTCGAACACGCTGAGCCGCGCGAACACGCTGGTGCTCTGGAAGCTGCGCGCGAGCCCGCGGCGCGCGATCGCGGTCGGCGCAAGGCGTGTGATCTCGGCCCCGAACAGATCGATGCGCCCGGCGTTCGGCCGCGCACCGCCGGCAATCAGATTGAAGAGCGTCGACTTGCCAGCGCCGTTCGGTCCGATCAGCGCGTGACGTTCGCCGGGCTGGACCGCGAGATCGACGCCGCGCAGAACCTGCGTCGAGCCGAAGCGTTTTTTGATGCCATAGAGTGCGAGTGCCGGGATCATCGCACTTCTCCGGCGCTGTGCGTGGCGCTTGAGCGCATGGCTGCGTGGTGCGCTTGCGCGCGAATCGCGTAATGCGCCGAGAGTCCTCCGAGCGCGGCCAGCAACAGGATTGCGAGTGCCAGCGGCGACGCGCCCATCCCCGTCAGCGCGCCCATGCCGACCCAAGCCGCGCCGTCGTCCGCGCCGAATTGCGCGGCATAGGCCCATTGCACCGCGAGCACGACGGCCGCCGTCCACAGCAGCGCGGCGGCCGCGCCCCACAGATAAGCCGCGCGGCACCGGCGCCAGCCATATGCGGCCACACGCGCCCCATGACGCTGCACGAAGCCCGCGAGGCCATCCGGCGACATCACCACGACCACGATGAAGAAGAGTCCCAGATAGAACAGCCAGGCCCGCGTGACGCTCGCCACCGCGACACTGAAAAACGTCAGCACGACCGCGCCCGCGACCGGCCCGAAAAACGCCGCCGTGCCGCCGATCACCGTGGCGATCAACACCGCGCCCGAGCGCATCATGCCGACGCTTTCCGTCGACACCAGTTCCACGTTGATCAGCGCCAGCGTCCCCGAGATACCCGCGAAAAATGCCGACACCACCACCACGCCATAGCGGATGCGGCGCGGGTAGCAGCCTATCGCCGCCGCCCGCACCGGATTGTCCCGCACGGCGTTGGCAAGGCGCATGAAAGGCGTACGCGAGAGCGCGAACAGCGCCGCGCACGCGAGCAGGCACCACACGGCGATCAGTGCATAGGCCTCGCGCGCCGGGCCGAAGCTCCAGCCTGCCCACTGCGCGCCGCTCGCGCGATCGATAGCGACGCCCGCCTCGCCGCCGAACCAGTCGGGCAGCGTCCACGCGGCGGCCGCCACGAGTTCGCCCAGACCGAGTGTGATCATCGCGAAGGCCGTGCCGGCGCGCCGGGTGGAAATGAAACCGAACAGCAGGCCGCACAGCGCGCCGCCGATACCGCCAACCAGCGGCAGCAGCATGAGCGGCACGCCGATCCGGTTGAACAGTTGCGCGGCCACGAGTGCGCCGAGGCCGGAGTAAGCGGCATGACCGAACGACAACAGCCCCGTCTCGCCGAGCAGCAGATTGTAGGAAAGCGCGAACACGATCATCGCCGCGGTCTGCGCGAGATAGGCGAGCAGCCAGCTTTGCGGCCAGATGAAGGGCGGCACGCCAAGGAACAGGATGAGCGCCAGCCACGGCGCGAGCACGCGCCAGAGCGCACGCGGTGCGGTCGCGGACAAAGCCGACGAGTCGGGCGCGTCACGCATGTTCGTCACGCCGCCCGAAAAGTCCGCGCGGGCGCAGTGCCAGCATTGCAACCAGCAGCAGATACGGGAGCA
>DASWPR010000350.1:0-4484 GCA_036398455.1 Dokdonella sp. | reverse complement strand
TACGAGCACACCTTCACGCTCGCCGACGGCGCGACGCTGGTGCCGCGCTTCAGCGGCCACGCCGAAACATCGAGCTGGCTGTCGCCGTTCAATCTCGGCGACGGCGACAAGCAGAAGGCGTACTTCCGCGGCGATCTTGCGCTGCGCTACACCAGCGCGTCGAAGAAATGGTGGGCGGGTGCCTACGTCGCCAATTTCACCGACGAGAAAGTACGCACCAACGCCGGACGCGCCGGACTGCCCGACGGCAGCTTCCTGTACAGCTCGCAGTACATGCCGCCGCTCACCTTCGGCGTGAACTTCGGCGTCGACTTCTGACGCATCGATTCGGCGAAGGCGCAGTTTTTTGGTGTCGGGCCCGGTTCATCCCTCGGGGGGCCCGGCACCGGTTTTCGCGACCGCACGACGCGGTCTTGATGAACAGGGCGCCGCCGCGGGCAGCGCATGCGAACGATTGGACGGGAAAGGAAAGGTCACCATGCAGCGTCGTGAACTACTGCGCCTCGCCGTCGGCTTCGGCGGCGCCTCGATCCTGGCGCAGGGCCGGCCGGGTCTGGCCGATACACTGCTCGGCAATGCGGCGGCGAAAGCCACGCCGGCGGGCGCGTTCCCACCAGGCTTCCTGTGGGGCTCGGCCACCGCCGCCTATCAAGTGGAGGGTGCCTGGAATACCGATGGGCGCGGCGAATCCATCTGGGACCGGTTTGCGCACACGCCGGGCAAGATAAAGAACGACGCCAACGGCGACGTCGCCTGCGACAGCTACCACCGCTATCGCGAAGACATCGCGCTGATGCGTCGTCTGGGCATGAAGACGTATCGTTTCTCGATCGCCTGGCCGCGCGTGCAGCCGGATGGCCGCGGCGCGCCGAACGCGAAGGGGCTCGACTACTACAAGCGCGTCACCGATGCGCTGCTCGAAGCCGGCATCCGGCCGTTTCCGACGCTCTATCACTTGGACCTTCCGCAAAAGCTCGAGGACGCCGGCGGCTGGCCGAATCGCGATACCGCGGAGCGGCTCGCCGACTACGCGAAGATCGTCGCCGATGCGCTCGGCGACCGCATCGCCCAATGGAGCATCTTCAACGAACCGAAGACCTTCACGCATGTCGGCTACTGGCAGGGCACGCATGCGCCCGGGCGCACCGATCCGCTGGCGATGCTGCGCGCGACGCATACGGTGAATCTGGCGCAGGGCATGGCGTTCCGCGTGTTCAAGGCCGCCGCCGCGAAACCGCAGGTCGGCAGCGCGTTCGACGTGGCGCCGATGAATCCGGCGAGCGACTCTGTCGCCGACAGGGCCGCGGCGCAGCGCTGGTTCAAGTTCCTCAACCTGTGGTTCATCGATCCGGCGCTCAAAGGCCGCTATCCGGAGGGCGTGCTGCCGGAGGCACGACAGGCCGGGCTGCTCGGCCAGCGCGAAGGCGACGAGGCGATCATGCGCGCGCCGCTGGATTTCCTCGGACTCAACTACTACTCGCCGTGGATCGTGCGCGCCGCGCCGGAAGGCAACGGCATTCCCGGCCTCGAGACGCACGCCGACTGGGCCGCAGGTCCGGACGAGAAAACCGACAACGGCTGGGACATCTATCCGCAAGGCTTCTACGACATCCTGAAAGACATCGCCGCGCATACCGGCCACCTGCCGATCGAGATCACCGAGAACGGCGCGGCGTACAACATCGCGCCGGACAGGCAGGGTCATATCCACGACGCCAAGCGCATCGCCTGGCTGCAGAAGCACCTGCGCGAGCTGTCGCGTGCGATCGACGACGGTGTGCCGGTGCGCGCCTATCACTGCTGGAGCCTGCTCGACAATTTCGAATGGGCCGAGGGCTATACGCAGCGCTTCGGTCTCGTGCACGTGGATTTCGAGCACGCGCAGAAGCGCAGCGTGAAGGATTCCGGCGAGTGGTATGCCAAGATGATCGCCGCGAACCGGGTCATCTGACCGCAGCGGCGGAGGCGAGCGATGCACAGTACGATCAGCACGACGGAGATATTCCTCATCGCGATGGGGATCATCCTGACGCTACCGTTCCTGTTCTGGCGGCTGTTCGGCATCGAGCGCTTCGCGCCGCTGGTGGTCGTGCAGATCGTGATGGGCATCGTGCTCGGGCCGGGCATCCTCGGGCGCGCGTTTCCGGATTACTACGGCTTCGTCTTCAGCCCGCCGGTGATCGCCTCGCTCAACGGCATCGCGTGGTGGGCGGTGATGGTGTTCGTCTGCGTCGCCGGGATCGAGCTGGATCTGAAGCAGGCGTGGCAGCATCGCCGCGAAAGCACGATCACCGCAGGACTCGCGCTCGGCGTGCCGCTGCTGCTCGGTTCCGTCGTCGCCATCGGCCTGCTGTTCGTCGACGGCTGGGTCGGTCCGAACGCGATGCCCTGGCAGTTCGTGCTCGGCGTCGGCATGGCGTGCGCGGTGACGGCGCTGCCGATCCTGGTTCTCCTGCTCGAAAAACTAGAGATCCTGCGCCAGCCGCTCGGCCAGCGCATCCTGCGTTATGCGAGCCTGGACGACGTCGCGATCTGGGGCGTGCTGGCGCTGATCCTGGTCGACTGGGAGCGCCTCGGACGGCAGCTCGGCTTCCTGCTTGCGTTCGGCCTCGTCGGCTGCGGCTTTCGCGCGCTGATGCGTTGGCTGCAGCCGCGCGATCGCTGGTATGTCGCGCTGATCTGGCTGGTGCTGTGCGCGTGGGGCGCCGACGGGTCCGGCCTGCACTTCATGGTCGGCGCATTCCTCGCCGGCGCACTCATCGATGCCGACTGGTTCGATCGCGACGAAGTCGACGCGCTGCGCCACAACGTGCTGCTGGTCTTCATGCCGGTGTTCTTTCTTTCCACCGGGCTGCGCACGAACTGGGCGATGGGCGGCAGCGCGGTACTGATCGCCGCGGCGGCGCTGCTGCTGGCTGCGGTCGCCGGCAAACTGATCGGAACGCATGTGGCCGGTGCGCTGCTCGGCTGGTCGCGCACCGACCGTTCGATCGTCGGCTGGCTGCTGCAGACCAAGGCGCTGATCATGATCATTTTCGCGAACGTGCTGCTCGACAAGGGCGTGATCACCGCCGATACCTTCACCGCGCTGCTGCTGATGGCGGTGGCGAGCACCGTGCTGACGACGCCGATCGTGTCGCGCCTGC
This sequence comes from Dokdonella sp., assembly GCA_036398455.1. Taxonomy (GTDB): domain Bacteria; phylum Pseudomonadota; class Gammaproteobacteria; order Xanthomonadales; family Rhodanobacteraceae; genus Dokdonella_A. The sequence continues at coordinate 1,338 of DASWPR010000350.1, read as the reverse complement.
TGCTGCGGCGCGCGCGCGAATCGGCCGCCGAGCCAGCCTCGGCGGAGCCTGTCGCGGTGTCGCCGCAAGCGACGTTCGAACAACCAGGTTCTTCGACGCCGGGAACCCTCGCATGAATGTCTCGGCGCCCGCCGCTCCCGCGCGTCCGAAGACGTCCGAGATGCTGACCTGCGTTCTCGCCGCGCTGGCGGGTCTGATGTTCGGACTCGATGTCGGCGTCATCTCCGGCGCCACCCAGTTCATCCAGGCGGAATTCCGCGTGACCGATCACACGATCGAGTGGATCGTCAGTTCGATGATGTTCGGTGCGGCGGTCGGGGCGGCCGGCGCGGGCTGGCTGTCGGTATCGCTCGGGCGCAAGCGTTCGCTGATCCTCGGCGCCGTCCTGTTCATCGCCGGCTCGCTGCTGTGCGGCGCGGCGTGGTCGCCGCCGAGCCTGATCGCCGCGCGCTTCGTGCTCGGCCTCGCGATCGGGCTTGCCGCGTTCACCGCGCCGCTGTATCTGGCCGAGGTGGCGTCGAAGGACATTCGCGGCGCGATGATTTCCCTCTACCAGTTGATGATCACCATCGGCATCCTGTGCGCGTTCCTGTCCGATACGGCGTTCAGCTATTCGGGCAACTGGCGCTGGATGCTCGGCGTCATCGCGATCCCCGGCGTGCTGTTCCTGTTCGGTCTGATGCTGCTGCCGGACAGTCCGCGCTGGCTGCTGATGTGCGGCAGGAAAGGCGAGGCGGTCGATGTGCTGCAGCGGCTGCGCGGCGATGCGCACGCCGTCGCCAGCGAGGTCGCCGATATCGAAGAGCAGCTGCGTACTCCGCAGCGCGGCTGGCACCTGTTCCTGGAGAACGCGAATTTCCGCCGTTCGGTGGCGTTCGGCGTATCGCTGCAGATCGTGCAGCAGTTCACCGGCATGAACGTGGTGATGTACTACGCGCCGCGCATCTTCCACGACATGGGCTACGACACGGCCGCGCAGATGGGCTTCACCGCGATCGTCGGCTTGACAAATGTGCTCGCCACCTTCATCGCGATCGGCCTGGTCGACCGCTGGGGGCGCAAACCGATCCTCTACACCGGCTTCACCGTGATGGCGATCGGCCTCGGCGTGGTCGGCGCGATGATGCACCTCGGCATCGCCACGCAGGGCGAGCAGATCCTCTCGGTCGCAATGCTGCTGCTCTTCATCGTCGGCTTCGCCATGTCGGCCGGACCCCTGGTGTGGGTGCTCTGCTCGGAAGTGCAGCCGCTCAAGGGCCGCGACTTCGGCATCGGCTGCTCGACCTTCGCCAACTGGATCGCCAACATGATCGTCGGCGCCACATTCCTGACCCTGCT
>DASWPR010000349.1:0-7450 GCA_036398455.1 Dokdonella sp. | reverse complement strand
CGCGAGCACACAGCTCGGCAAGCAACGCGCAAAAATCAGCGAGACGCAGACGTTTACATGGGTCGGTCTGGACAAACGCGGCGTCAGGATCAAGGGCGAGCAGCAAAGCAAGAACGCGAGTCTGGTCAAAGCGGATCTGCGCAAGCAAGGCATCAATCCGCAGTCCGTCAAAGCCAAGGGCAAGCCCCTGTTCGGCAAAGCCGGAAATAAAATCAAAGGCCGTGACATAGCAATCTTCAGTCGCCAGCTGGCGACGATGATGGCTGCCGGCGTGCCGATGGTTCAGGGCTTCGATATCGTCGCCGGAGGTCAGAGCAATCCGCGCATGAAAGACATGCTGACGGATATCAAGACGGAGATCGAAGGCGGCTCCGCACTGAACGAAGCGCTTGGCAAGTACCCCGTACAGTTCGACGAATTGTTTCGCAATCTCGTCCGCGCGGGCGAATCCGCCGGCGTACTCGATACCGTATTGGATACGATTGCGACCTACAAAGAAAATATCGAGAATATTAAAGGGAAGATAAAGAAGGCGATGTTTTATCCTGCTGCCGTCCTCGCGGTCGCGGTGCTCGTATCGTGCATACTCTTGATCTTTGTGATTCCTCAGTTCGAACTCGTATTTAACAACTTTGGCGCCGGCCTGCCAGCATTTACTCAGATGCTGGTGAATATGTCGCGCTTCATGGTTGCTTATTGGTGGCTGGTTCTGGGAATTTTTATCGCGATCGTTGTTTCGCTGATCATGCTCTATAAGCGATCGATAAAATTTCAGCACTTTGTTGGGCGAATGCTCCTGAAGATTCCGGTCGTCGGCCAAATCCTTCGACAGTCCGCGATTGCACGGTTTTCGAGGACGCTGGGAGTGACTTTTCGCGCCGGCGTTCCGCTCGTTGAAGCACTTGATTCAGTCGCGAATGCGACGGGCAGCATAGTGTACAACGACGCCGTGAAGAGAGTTCGTGAAGATGTGGCGGTCGGCCATCAGCTGCAGCTTGCCATGCGGCAGACGGGAATTTTCCCGAATATGGTCGTTCAAATGGTTGCAATCGGCGAAGAAGCCGGCGCGCTGGACAAAATGCTGTTCAAGATCGCCGAGTTCTACGAAACCGAAGTCAACAATGCGGTCGATGCCCTGTCCAGCCTGCTCGAGCCAATGATCATGGTCGTTATCGGCCTGATCGTCGGCAGTATGGTTGTCGGCATGTATCTGCCAATCTTCAAGCTGGGTTCGGTCGTCGGCTGACGAACGGCCGCGCCGACAAGTTTGAAGCCGCAATCATGCAGGCCGCGACCATCCTCTCGATGGTCGCGGCTTTTTCTTTTCTCACGTCAACGGATTTTCGATGATCGATATCGACTGGCTGCGCGAACCGGCGCTGTTGATTCCACTGGCAGCCGTGTTCGGCCTTCTCGTCGGCAGCTTCCTCAATGTCGTGATCCTGCGCTTGCCGAGACGGCTCGAGCACGAGTGGCGCGCGCAAGCACGCGAACTCCTGGCCGGGGACGCAGTAGTGGATGAACCAGTCAGCGAGATAACGCCCCCCGACCTCGTCTTCACAGGCTCCCACTGCCCCCACTGCAAGCACGCCCTCTCCCCATTCGACAACATCCCCCTTCTCAGCTGGCTCGCCCTGCGCGGCCGCTGCCGCTACTGCAAGTCGCCGATCTCCTGGCAGTACCCGCTGGTTGAGCTGCTCACCGCGCTCGCATCGGCGGCGGTGGCCTGGAAGTTCGGCTATGGCTGGCCGCTCGCGGCCGGGCTCGTGTTCACGTGGGTTCTGGTCGCCGCATCCGGCATCGATGCGCGTACCCAGCTGCTGCCCGACCAGTTGACGCTGCCCCTGCTCTGGCTCGGTCTGCTGATTTCGCTGGTGCCGCTGTTCGTTGCGCCGCCGGTTTCGATCATCGGTGCGGCGATCGGCTACCTCAGCCTGTGGTCGGTGTACTGGCTGTTCAAGCTGCTGACCGGCAAGGAGGGCATGGGCTATGGCGACTTCAAGCTGCTCGGCGCGCTCGGCGCCTGGATGGGCGCGATGAGCCTGCTGCCGATCATCCTGCTGTCCTCCCTGATCGGCGCGATAGTCGGCGGCGCCGCGCTTGCGCTGCGCGGCAAGGACCGCAGCACGCCGATTCCGTTCGGTCCGTTCATCGCTGCGGCGGGCTGGGCCTGGTTCGTGTTTGGAGACACGCTCGGAACCTTCTACGCGAGGCTGTTCGGGCTGGCCTGATGCGCCGTCGCATGTGACGATCGCGCCGCCACCCTTGTCGTCGACGCTCCGATGGACCCGTTACCCTTCATTGTCGCGTTAACCGGCGGCATCGCCAGCGGCAAGAGCGCGATTGCCGACCGCTTCGCCACGCTCGGCGCCAGCGTGCTCGATGCCGATCTGGTCGCACGCGAACTGGTCGTGCCGGGCAGCCCGGCTTTGGCCGAGATCGTCGGGTACTTCGGCGCGAGTGCGCTCGATGCCCGTGGCGCGCTCGATCGCAGGGCGATGCGCGCACGCGTATTCGCCGATGCGGATGCGCGACACCGGCTCGAAGCGATTCTGCATCCCCGCATCCGGGCCGCGCTACGCGAACGCGCGCTGGCGGCCGCCGGACCCTACGTGCTGCTGGTCATTCCCCTGCTTACCGAGAGCGGCCGTTACGACTGGGTCGATCGCGTTCTGGTCGTCGACGTAGCGCGCGAAACGCAGTGCGAGCGCCTGCTCGCGCGCGACGGCATTACGGTCGTCCTCGCTGACGCCATGCTGGATGCGCAGGCGTCGCGCGAGCAGCGCCTGGCGGTGGCTGACGACGTCATCGAAAACAATGGCACGCTGGCCGGTCTGGACGCGAAGATCGCCGCACTGCACGCGCACTATGTCTCGCTGGGTATCGAACGACGGTCTCGCTGATGGTCGGCCGATCGCCCGAACACGTCGGCCGCGACATCCTTGTGAACCGCCATCGCCGTCATCCCTCATCCCGATTCGACTCATTGCGACTCGCACGCAACGCGAATCCGGCGCCAGCCAGCAGCGCGTCGGCCGCCAGTGTCAACAACCGATAGGCGAGCGCCAGGGCCAACGCTTCGGATTCGCCGAGTACCGGTCCTAGGCCGAGTGCCAGCACCGCTTCGCGCAGACCCAGCCCGGCCGGCGCGCCCGGCGTGACATAGCCGACTGCCCAGGCGAGCGCAAGCCAGCCGCACCACGCATCGAACGACATCGCCTCGGGGCGCGCGCAGAGCAGGCGCAATGCGAAAGCGGCGAGCAGAAAGAAGACGACATCGATCGCCACCACCCCAACCAGTGCACCGCTCGTCCTGCGTCCGCTCGTCTCGGCAAATCCGAAACGCCGCGCACTGACTGCCGCGACGAACACCGCAATACCGGCGAGCAGCGGCGCCAGCCAGACCAGACGACGCGCCCACGGCAGCATGGCATCGATCCGCGGATCGGCCATCACGCCGAGCGCAAGAATGGCAGCCGCCGCGATCAGCAGCAGGGACTCGAACCCCAGCGCAGCGCCGAGCGCTGCATGTCCGACGCCCTGGCGCCGCGCTGCCAGATGGCGATAGGCGAAATGGAACACGTTGCCGGGCAGATATTTCGCCAGCTGCGAGCGCAGGTGTGCGATGACCAGGAGCCGGCCGTCCACTGCGCGCCCGGCGGCCGCGCGAACGAGCACGGCCCAAGCAAACGCGAGCGCCGCAGCACCGACGACATAGGCCGCCAATGCGCCGGCGAAATGCGCGATCGAGATCTGCGCAAGGCGATCGCCGAGTTCGGCGCCGAGCGCGACACCGCGTCTCAACAGCAAGGCAAGAGCGATCACGCAGAGCAGGGCTCCGGCGATGCCGACCGCACGCTTCAATGCCGCGCCCTTCAGCGACGCCGGCACAGTGCCATGGTCCACGGCAGCGGCGTGCGCACCGCGATCACATCGAATCGGCGTTCGAGCAGACGCAGGAAGCCGCCGCGGCTCCAGTGATTCACATGCCCCGGCGTGTTGCCGAGCGCACCGAGGTATTTGCCGCGCGCCATGTTCAATGCGCGCCACAGCGGCTCGCGCGGAACGCTGGCCAGCAGGTAGGGCTGCGCCAGTCCGGCCAGAATGTCGACGCCGCCGGCGGGGTCGTCGAGATGCTCCAGCACTTCGCAACACACCACCAGCGGCACTGCTTCAGCCGCGGTGTCGATGGTTTCGATCGGCTGCGCCCAGAATGTCGCCTCGACCTTCGCCTCCAGCGCACGCGTGCGGGCCTCCTCGACGATATCTGCCGAGATGTCGCAGCCGCGCGTCCGAAAGCCGCGTCGTGCGAGCCGGATCGAAAGCTCGCCCTCGCCGCAGCCGATCTCCAGCGCGGCCGAGGCCGGCACCTGCGCGACGAGGGTGTCGAAGGCGTCGAGAAATCCCTGCATCAGCCGGCGCGCAATCGGATTCGCCGTGCGGTACTTGTCGTAGTAGTTGCCGGCCGGCTGCGGTGTCGCGCTCACGCCGCGGGTTCCTTCCGGCGCGGGGCAGCCGCGGCTTCCTGGCGATTCGCGGAATCTTCCAGCTGACGCAGCCTCCAGTCGATGCCTTCGAGCAGACGGCGATTGACCGCCTGCAAATCGGCGACGAATCCGATCAGGAACGCGATCAGCCCGATCGTGATCGAGGCAGCGGCGAGCATGGCGGATTGGATATGGCCGGCGCCTTCGCCGGTGAAGCGATGGAACAGGTACCAGCCGCCCGCGACGCCGCCGACCAGCACGAAGAAAGAAGCGATCAGCCAGAAGAACAGCAGCGGCTTGTAGGTGGCGAAGATGCGCACGATCGTCGAGGCCGAACGCCAGACATAGCGTCCGATGCTCTTGACCAGGCGCGACGGACGCAGATCCGGATTGGTGCGGATCGGCACCGAGAGCACGCGAATATTGCTGTGGCCGGCCTGGATGATCGTCTCCAGCGTGTAGGTGTACGAGCTGAACACGTTGAGGCGTTGCGCGGCCTCGCGCGTGAACGCGCGAAAGCCGCTCGGCGCGTCCGTCACTTCGGTGTTGCTGGCCAACCGCACGACGCAGCTGCCGAGACGCTGCAGGCACTTCTTCAGCCAGGAGAAATGTTCGGTCTCCGCGATCGGCCGCGCACCGATCACCATCTCGGCGCGGCCTTCGATGATCGGCCGCACCAGGGTCTCGATATCGCGCGCGTCGTACTGATTGTCGGCGTCGGTATTGACGATGATGTCGGCGCCGGCGGCGATCGCGGACTCGAGGCCGGTCATGAAGGTCGCGGCAAGACCCCGATTGACCGCATGACGCACGACGCGATCCACGCCGAGCGAACGCGCGACCGCGGAGGTGTCGTCCTCGGAACCGTCATCGACGACCAGCCATTCGACCACGTCGCAGCCGACGACGGCGCGCGGCAATTGCGGAATGGAGTGAGGCAGCGACTGCGCCTCGTTGTAGCAAGGAATCTGGATGACCAGTTTCATGCAGCGCTGCGCTCCCCATAGCGACATCGCATGATAGCGAAGCGAGGCCCGATTGCCTGCAGGCAGGCGTCTAGGCGCTCCACAACGCCCGGATCGCCGCGATCCCCTGCGCGCCGCTGACCTGCGCCGCATCGAGGTCGTCGATCTTGAGGCCGCCCAGCGCGTAGACCGGCAGCGCGGTCGCGGCGACGAGATCGGCGAAGCGCTCCCAGCCGAGCGTCGGCGCATCCTCGTGGCTCGATGTCGGAAAGACCGGCGCCAGCGTGGCGAAGTCGGCGCCGATGCGCGCGGCGTGCGCGAGTTCGCTGGCGTCATGGCAGGACACGCCGACCCAGCGATCGGGCGGCAATGGCCGCTGTACCAGCGACGCCGCCGCAGCGGCGGGCAGGTGCACGCCGTCGAGTCCGAGCACGGCCGCGAGCTTCCAGTCCGCATTCAGCAGCAGCTCGGCGCCGTAACCGCGGCAAAGATTGCGCGCCGTGCGTGCAAAGCGCGCGAGACGGTCGTTCGGCCAGCCCGGCAGGCGCAGCTGGATCAGGCGCACGCCCTTGCGGCAGGCGCGTTCGATGCCGCGCTCGAGCGAGTCGGCCTGGTCCGGCGGCAACGCAGGCGTAATCAGATAGCGATCGGGCAGGCGCAGCGCGGTGATCGCCGGGCGATCGGCCGGCGGCATTTCGATGCGTTCGAGATCGGCCGGCTCGATCCAGGCAAGACGCTGGCCTTCGCGCGCCTGTGCGATGCCGCTGAATGCGGCGACCTGCCAGACATCGAGCACGATGCGCTTTTCGGGATAGTCGTGCGGCACGGCGATGAGCGGGCGCGCGGATTCGACGACGACGCCGATTTCCTCGCGCAGCTCGCGTGCGAGCGCGTCGATCGGCAGTTCACCCTCCTCGCACTTGCCGCCCGGAAATTCCCACAGGCCGGCCAGATGCTTGCCGGGCGGACGCTGCGCGAGCAGGAGGCGTCCGTGCGCGTCGCGCAGGACGCCGGCAACAACATGGATGCTAGCGCTCGTCACGAGCGCCGCTGTCGGCTTCGAACGCTCTCTGCCGCGTCCCTCCGCACGCAGCGGAGGGCCCGGCGACGATCAGCCGATCTTGCCGTGGCACTGCTTGTACTTCTTGCCCGAGCCGCAGGGGCACGGGTCGTTGCGCCCGACCTTCGGCGCGTCGCGGTGCACCGGCGACTGCACGACCGGCATCTGCAGCAGCGGGTCCGCCTCGCCGTCGGCAGGCAGCGCACCGGCCGCGAAGCCGGCCGCTTCGGCGTGCTGGAACTGCATCGAGCGCGCCTGCGCCTCGGCCTGGAGGCGCTGCTGCTCCTCCATCGCCTCGACCTCGTTTTCGTTGCGGATGCGCACGCGCGCGAGCAACTGGACGACCTCGTGCTTGATGCGGCCGAGCATCCCTTCGAACAGCTCGAACGCCTCGCGCTTGAATTCCTGCTTCGGCTGCTTCTGCGCATAGCCGCGCAGGTAGATGCCCTGGCGCAGGTAGTCCATGCTGGACAGGTGCTCCTTCCAGCCATTGTCGAGCACCGACAGCATCACGTGCTTCTCGAGGCCACGCATGACCTCGGAGCCGAGCATGGCTTCCTTCTCGCGGAACATGCGGTCGGCACTTTCGAGCACGCGGTCGAGCACGCCGTTCGCGTCGACTTCCTGCTGCTCGTCGAGCCACTGCTTGAGGTTCAGCTGCAGGCCGTATTCCGAGTTCAATTCGGTTTCGAGTCCGGCGATGTTCCACTGTTCGTCGACCGAATCATGCGGCACGTAGCGGCGCACGAGATCGGTGAAGACGTCCTGGCGGATGTTCTCGATCGTCTCGTGCACGTTGTCGCTGTCGAGCAGCTCGTTGCGCTGCTGGTAGATCACCTTGCGCTGGTCGTTCGCGGTGTCGTCGAATTCGAGCAGGTGCTTGCGGATGTCGAAGTTGTGCGCCTCGACCTTGCGCTGCGCCTTCTCGATCTGGCGGC
>DASWPR010000348.1:0-4340 GCA_036398455.1 Dokdonella sp. | reverse complement strand
CACGGTGTAGAGCGAACCGTCGCCGCCGCGCAGCCGCACGGTGCGGATCGACAGATACTCGACGGTGCCGGACACGCCCGCGAGCGTGACCCAGTCGCCCACCTGCATCGCGTTTTCCATCAACAGGAAAATGCCGGTGATGAAATCCTGCACCAGCTTCTGCGAGCCGAAACCGAGCGCCACGCCGAAGATACTCGCTCCCGCCAGCAGCGGCCCGATATTCACGCCGAGCTCGCTCAGGCCGGTGAGCACCACCACCAGCGCGATGGCGCAAAAGAGCGCGCTGCGCAGCATAGGCAGCAGGGTGCGCAAGCGCGCGGCGCGCACCAGATCGCCGCTCGTGGTCCAGCGGTCCAGCCGCTGTTCGACCGATACGTTCACGCTTTCCCACACCAGCAGCGCAATGACGGCCGCCACGCCGATCGTGACGATCGCCGACGCGAGCCGGTGCCCGATCGTGCCGGCGCGAAACAGGTCGGCCACGTGCACGCCCCATACCTGCAACAGCGCGAGCGCGGTCACGATGCCGATGATCCACGCCACCACGCGGCGCACCAGCGGGTAATAGCGGTACGCGTGCTGATGCACGAGCGACTTCGCCGCGTCGTCCTGCACGTGGAAGAGCCGGGCCAGCGCGCCGAACAGCACGATCGACACGACTCGCGCGCCCACCAGCACCGCCAGCGAAATACCGCCGAGGTGCAGCAGCGTCTGATAGCCGTTGCGCACGTCGAGCGCCCAGACGAACCACAGCGCCATCACGACGAACACCGCGAACCAGGCCCACACTTCGGCGAAGACATTGCCGGCCATCTCCAGCGATTTGCGCGCAGCCACCCGCTTGCGGATCAGTTCGCCGACCGGGTTCGCGCATTGCAGCAGCAGGATCGAGATCATGACGTGGCCGGCGAGCGCGACCACCTTCATCAGCGCGAGATGCGCCGCGTCGCTCAGACCGAGCGACTGGGCGATCTCCGCGACCGCCGAACCGGCGCCCACTACGCTGACGATCCGCACCATCCAGCGCTGCACGAAGGCGGCCCACGCGTCGCTCATGCGCAGCAGGCGCAGGCGCGGCGCGGCCGGTTGCAGGAAAAAGCCGCTGACGATCACGATCACCCGGCACAGCACGTAGATGTCGATGAGCGAGTCGAGTGCGCGGTCTTGCGGCGTGCCGTCGTCGGTGAAGATCGACATGAGCGCGCTCGCCGCGCCGACGAATACGACGAGCGGCAGCAGCCGCAGCACGAGGCTCAGGAGCGCGCGCGGCAGGCGCTGCAGGAGCGTCCAGTGATGCCGGGCGTTCTGCTTGCCTTTGGCTTCGATGACCTTGCCGCTGGCCGACGTGGCCGCGCTCGTGCCGGGCGGCACAGCCGCCGCTTTCGCCTGCGCTGCCGCCACTGGCGAGGCCGGCGACACGGGCAGCGGCGGCGCGGCGTTCGGCGCGTCGGCGGGTTGGGGCGCGACGTCCACCGGCAGATCGGCTTGCGGTGCGCTGTCCTGATCGCCGGCTTCGCGGCGCGCGGCCACCGCCTTGTAGGCACGGCGCAGCAGGCGGCGCGCGAGCCATTCCAACGCGAGAGCGGGGATCAGCGCGGCCAGCAGCGACCACGCGACCTGGCCCAGCACGGCGCGCGCTTGCGGGTTGGTCGATTGCCAATGCCACCAGGCGCGCACCGAGGAGACGTCGAGCAGCGCGCCGACCGAGCCGCGCAGAGACTTGCCGAGGCGCACGGCCCAATGCGCGCCCTGACGGGCCAGCTGCGAGGCGAGACCATTCGACTTGAACGCCGCCGGCACGAGGGCGGCGGCGCCACTCGCCGCGGCGGGCGCCGAGGCGGCTGTGGGCGCGGAAGCGGGCGGCGCGCTGAGCGCGCCGGCAGCGGCAATGGCCTGCAAGGTGTCGGCCACTTGCGCCCGGCGCTTGGGGTCATTGAGGACGGCGAGCGCCTGGCGAGCCTGTTCGGGCGTCAGCGTTACCCCAGGACTGGACGCCGCAGAGGCCGAAGAGGCGAATGCGGCGGGTGCTGCCGCGGCAAAGACCGGCGAGACGCCGAGAGCGAGAAGAACGAAACAGCAGGCCTGGAATAATTTGCGCATAGGGTATAAGGCGGGCTACGGAGGCGGACGGCTATGCCGGCACGCGTGGACGGGCACGGCGGCGTGAACCTGAACCGACACCTATCCGGTCGCACAAGTTCCTCGAACGGCCGTTGCGCGTGGCGCGGCGGAGTCGGGCAGGCGCCACGACACTCTCCAATAGCAAAAAACCGGCCTGTCGGTCAATGTCCGCCCGCCGCATGGCGGCTGCCGTGCGCAGGAATTGCGGTAGCCGCCGCCTTGCGACGGCTATTGCGCCGCCGCTTCCGTGCGGACTGGCGGCACGCCGAACGTGCCTGCCACGGCTTCGGTGAAGGTGCGCTCCTCGCGCAGAATGAAGCGCCTGGTGCGGGCCAGCTCGAAATTGCCGCGAGCCTCGGCATCGGCGCGAAGGCGCGCGCGATACGCTTCGTAAGCCGCGAGGCTGTCGAACGCGATCAAGCCCCAGGCGATGTCGCTGGTTCCTTCGTGCGGCAGGAAGTAGCCGACCAGATGACCGCCGCAGCGCGGAATAATGCGCCCCCAGTTGCGGGCGTATTCGTCGAAGGCATCGCGCTGGAAAGGGTCGATCTGGTAACGGATGAAGCAGGTTATCGCCATGAGCAGGCTCCGGTCGGTCGAGGGTCATGGTGCTTGAGCAGCCATGCCTGGAGTATGGCGGGCGCCGGCCGGCGATGTTTCAGCGTGGTCTGAAGTGTCGGTGGAGGTTCGTGCGCGATCCGTCAATGGGCTCGGCACGCCGAAAGCGGAGGGAACGCGGCGGGAAAGGAGCTTGCGCGCGGCGTGACCCCAGCCGGGTCAGACACGGCTGACCGGAGCAGAGGCGACGTGGAACTTACCCGCTCACACCAGCGAAGACTCACCCGCTCACACCAGCGAAGGCGCCTTCCGCTCCGCCTCGCCATCGGCGTCCGCGCCGCCGCCGCTGGCGTTCGAGGCGCGTCCGGCCGCCACGTCCTGATGCAGCCGGTTGGCGTGCATCAGCCGATACAGCGTGGCCCGGGAAATGCCGAGCTCGGCCGCCGCCTCGGACAGCTTGTAGCCGTGCCGTTGCAAAGCCTGCTCGATGGCATTCTTTTCCGCCCGGCTGCGGATCTCCGCCAGCGTCACGGCCGGCCCGTTCTCGGCTTCCGGCAGGCCCAGATCGCCGGCGGTGATGAAACGGCCCTCGCTCATCACCACGGCACGCCGCACGCAGTTGATCAGTTCGCGCACGTTGCCCGGCCACGGATAGTTCGACATGGCGACGATCGCGTCGCTCGACAGGCCGCGCAATTTGCGCGCGCCGTCCTGCTTGTACATGCTGAGCGCATAGTTGGCGAGCAGCTTGATGTCGCCGCCGCGCTCGCGCAACGGCGGCTCGACGAGGCGCAGCACGCACAGGCGGTGATACAGGTCGGAGCGGAAGCGCCCGTCTTCGACGGCTTTGTCCAGATCGACGTGGGTCGCCGAAATGACCCGCACGTCGACGCTGATCGGCCCGTTGCCGCCCAGCCGCTCGATCGTGCCTTCCTGAAGGAAGCGCAACAGGACCGCCTGGCATTCATGCGGCATATCGCCGATTTCGTCGAGAAAGAGGGTGCCCTCGTGAGCGCTCTCGATCCGCCCGATCTTGCGCTGGAGCGCGCCGGTAAAGGCGCCGCGTTCGTGGCCGAACAATTCGGCCTGCAGCAGGCTAGGCGGAATCGCCGCGCAATTGATCGCGACGAAGGTGCGGCCGGCGCGCGGCGAACGTTCGTGAATCGCCTTGGCGGTCAGCTCCTTGCCGGTGCCCGACTCGCCCGCGACGAATACCGGCGCGTTCGTCACGCCGCATTTGTCGATGCGCCGGTACAACTGCTGCATGGCCTCGCATTGCCCGACCATGCCGTGGCGGCCGAGCGACGGCTCCGGCGCGACTTCCACCTGCCGCAGGCTCGACAGGCCATGCGCGTGGCCGAGCGCGAACACGAGCCGCTCGTTCAGCCACGGCCGGGTGACGAAATCGAAGCAGTAGTCGAGGATGAAACGGCTGACCAGTTCGTTCGCCGCCTGACCCGGCGCGATCTGGGCGACCCAGTTGGTTTCGACGCGCCGCATGCAGGACGCCAGCGCGGACAGATGTTGGGATGTGCAGTCGCCCGGCAGTTCGACGAGGCCGACCTTGCTGTTGACGCGCTCGATCATGCGTTCGGCGACAGCCGTGCTTTAGGCATGCACCGCTTGCGAGCCAGAAGCCGCCAGAAAAGCGGCGAGTTTCT
>DASWPR010000347.1:0-10003 GCA_036398455.1 Dokdonella sp. | reverse complement strand
AGCTCGTCGGGCTCATAACCCGAAGGTCGCAGGTTCAAATCCTGCCCCCGCTACCAGTTTTACAGGTCTCAAGGATGGGCCGCCTCGGGCGGCCTTTTTCTTGGGCTTCGTCGAAAAGTGCGGCCATGGACGGACGCTCTTGATTTTCGCGGTCAGGGATGATCGCATGAGGTAAGGCGCAGGACGCGCCGGCTGCGTCTCGATGCAGCTCGCCGATGTTGGATGCGACACAACGGCGAACTACGGAATGGGCCTCGTGCCCATTTTTTGTTTGTGGGTTTTGGTTTTGCGAATCGAAAAGCGCGGCCACGTCTGGCCGTTCTCGACTTTCGCAATCATGGACGATTGCACAAGTACACGCGCACGGGCGTACGAATCCAATACATGACAAGCGAGGAACTCACCGCATTGCTGGCGCCGACGATTGCCGACCTGGGGTTGGAACTCGTGGGTATCGAGTTCAGCCCGAATTCGGGCAGCAGCCTGCTGCGCGTCTACATCGATGAGCCCGAGCGCGGTGTCACCATCGACGACTGCGAGCGCGCCAGCCGCGAAATTTCCGCGCTGCTGGACGTCAACGATCCGGTCGCCGGCCGCTACACGCTGGAAGTTTCCTCGCCGGGCCTGGAACGGCCGCTGTTCACCCTGGAGCATTTCGCGCGCTTCGTCGGCGAGCAGGTCAAGGTCAACGTGAACCTGCCGCTGGACGGGCGCCGCCGGTTCCAGGGCGTGATCAGCGCGGTCGAGGGCGATCGCATCGTGCTGGATCAGGACGGTGCGCCGGTCGCGATCGCGCACGCCAACATCGCCAAGGCGCGGCTGGTGCCGGATTACGCGGCGCTCGGCATCGCGCCGGAGAAACGCGAGGCAGCGCCTGCTGCGCCAGCGCGGGCACCCAGGCGGGCACGCAACAAGAGTTGAAAATCGGCCGGAAGCGCATCACTTCGCTGGGCCGCAGAGATATCGAGTACGGACTGCGCGGAACCATTGGAGCCATTCCGGCCGCGGTCCGCGGTCTGACGGAGCTGGAAAATGAGTAAAGAGTTGCTGCTGGTCGTCGACGCGGTCGCCAATGAAAAAGGCGTGCCGAAAAGCGTGATTTTCGAGGCGATGGAGGCCGCACTGGCGTCCGCCGCGAAGAAGCGCTATGCCGAAGAAGACGTTTCCGTGCGCGTCGCGATCGATCGCGAGAGCGGCGACTACGAGACCTTCCGGCGCTGGGAAGTCGTGCCCGACGACATCGTGATGGAGTCGCCGGACCGCATGATCCGCCTGATGGACGCGGCCGACGAGGCGCCCGGCGTCGATGTCGGCGGCTTCGTCGAGCAGCCGATCGAAAACCCCGATTTCGGCCGCATCTCGGCGCAGGCGGCCAAGCAGGTCATCGTGCAGCGCGTACGCGAAGCGGAGCGCGCGCAGGTCGTCGATGCCTACAAGGATCGCGTCGGCGAGTTGATCACCGGCATCGTCAAGCGCGTCGAGCGCGGCAGCGTGTTCCTCGATCTGGGCGGCAACGCCGAAGCCTACGTGCCGCGCGACCGCGCGATTCCGCGCGAGGCGGTGCGTGCCGGCGATCGCCTGCGCGGCTATCTGTATGAAGTGCGTTCGGAACCGCGCGGCCCGCAGTTGTTCGTGTCGCGCACGGCGCCGGAATTGATGATGGAGCTGTTCAAGCTCGAAGTGCCCGAAGTCGGCCAGGGTCTGGTCGAGATCAAGGCCTGCGCCCGCGACCCGGGCGACCGCGCCAAGATCGCCGTGCTCGCGCACGACCATCGCACCGATCCGATCGGCGCCTGCATCGGCATGCGCGGTTCGCGCGTGCAGGCAGTCTCCAACGAGCTCAACGGCGAGCGCATCGACATCGTGCTGTGGAACGACGCGCCGGCGCAGTTCGTCATCAACGCGATGGCGCCGGCCGAAGTGCAGTCGATCATCGTCGACGAAGAAAAGCACTCGATGGACATCGCGGTCGCCGAGGACAAGCTGTCGCAGGCGATCGGCCGCGGCGGCCAGAACGTGCGCCTCGCCAGCAAGCTGTCCGGCTGGCAGCTCAACGTGATGACCGCCGATCAGGTGCGCCAGAAGAGCGAAGCGGAGCAGGAAGCGGCCCGCGCGCTGTTCGTCAGCAAGCTCGAGGTCGACGACGAGATTGCGCAGATCCTGGTGCAGGAAGGCTTCTCGACGGTCGAGGAAATCGCCTACGTGCCGACCGCCGAGCTGCTCGGTATCGAAGGCTTCGACGAGGATATCGTCGAGGAACTGCGCGCGCGTGCACGCGATGCGCTGCTCACCGACGCGCTCGCCGTGGAGGAAGGCATCGAGGACAACAAGCCGTCGCAGGATCTGCTCGCCGTCGAGGGCATGGAAGAAAGCCTCGCGTTCGAGCTCGCCTCGCACGGCGTCGTCACGCGGGAGAACCTCGGCGATCTGGCGACTGACGAGTTCATGGAACTCGGCATCGAAGGCATCGACGAAGACCACGCGGCACGCCTGATCATGGCGGCACGCGAGACGGCGGTTTCATGAAACGGTGGTTGTCCCCGCATTGGGCGGGGAAATGCGGAGGTCGCGCGCAGCGCGCCCCGCAGTCGAAGGAATGAGACGGCCGCTTGTGCGAAGCGCCGCTGATTGACAGCTGCAAGCCTCGCACGGGCCACGGAGTACCAAAATGTCGGACGTCACGATCAAACAACTGGCCAAGGTCCTCGGCACGCCGATCGACAAGCTGCTCACGCAGCTGGGCGAGGCGGGCATGAAGTTCAATGACCCCGAGCAGGTCATCAGCAGCACCGAGAAGGTCAAGCTGCTCGGCTTCCTGCGCCGCACGCACGGCAAGAACGAGGCGCCGGTCGAGACGAACGCCGCGCCGCGCCAGGTCACGCTGAAGCGCCGCACCGTCAGCGAAATCACCGTGGTGCCGGGCCAGCGCGGCGCCAGTGCGAAGACGGTCAACGTCGAGGTGCGCCAGAAGCGCACCTACGTCAAGCGCAGCGTGGTCGACGAAGAGAATCAGGCGCAGGTCGATCCGGAGCGCGAAGACGCGATCCGCAAGCTCGGCGAATCGCAGCTCAAGCGCGAAGCCGAGGAACAGACGCGCGTCGATGCCGAGCGCCGCCGCCAGGAAGAAGATGCACGCACGCGCGCCGCCGAGGATGCGCGCCGTGTTGCAGTCGAGGAAGAAACGCGGCGCCGCAGCGAAGAGGAAGCGAAGTCGAAGGGCGAGGTCGTCGCCGAGGCAGCGCCCGCCGCAGCCGCAGGCGCAGCCAAGGAAGCCCCCGCAACGACGACGCCGGTGCGTGAAGCCGATCGTCCGCGTCCGGTCGAGCGTGCGCGTGAAGTGCCGGCCAACGGCGACGCGCACCGCCACAAGCCCAAGCACGGTTCGCATCGCATGCGCGAGGAAGGCGGCAGCGAGGAGGGCGGCGCGCGCTACTTCGGCAACGAGCTGCACCTTTCGCAGGAAGGCGCCGCGCGCCGTACCGGACGCAAGCGGCCGAAGACGCGTGTCGTCGAGCAGGCGCGTTCGGGCCCGGCCCACGCATTCTCCAAGCCGATGGCGCCGGTGGTGCGCGAAATCGCGGTGGGTGAAACCATTACCGTTGCCGATCTTGCCGCGAAGCTCGCGGTCAAGGGCGCCGACGTCGTCAAGGCGCTGTTCAAGATGGGAGTAATGGTCACGATCAACCAGGCGATCGATCACGATACCGCGGTACTGGTCGCCGAGGAACTCGGCCACAAGGTCACCGCGGCCGAAGACACCAGCGCGGAAACCACGCTGCTGGCGCACCAGGCCGATGCCGAAGGCGAGCAGAGGACGCGCCCGCCGGTCGTCACGATCATGGGCCATGTCGACCACGGCAAGACCTCGTTGCTGGATTACATCCGGCGCACCAAGGTCGCCTCCGGCGAAGCCGGCGGCATCACCCAGCACATCGGCGCCTACCACGTCGATACGCCGAAGGGCGTCATCACCTTCCTCGACACGCCCGGCCATGCGGCGTTCTCGTCGATGCGTGCGCGCGGCGCACAGTCGACCGACATCGTCGTGCTGGTCGTCGCCGCCGACGACGGCGTGATGCCGCAGACGATCGAGGCGATCCAGCACGCGCGTGCCGCCAAGGTGCCGCTGATCGTCGCGATGAACAAGATGGACAAGCCGGACGCCAATCCGGACACGGTCAAGCAGGGCCTCGTGCAGTACGAAGTCGTACCGGAAGAGTGGGGCGGCGACGTGCAGTTCGTGCCGGTGTCGGCCAAGACCGGCGACGGCGTCGACAACCTGCTCGATGCGATCTCGGTACAGGCCGAGGTGATGGATCTGAAGGCGGTGCCGGACGGCCGCGCGAGCGGCACCGTGATCGAGTCCAGCCTCGACAAGGGCCGTGGCCCGGTGGCGACCGTGCTGGTGCAGCAGGGTCTGCTGAAGAAGGGCGATTTCCTCGTCTGCGGCATCGAATACGGCCGCGTGCGCGCCCTGTTCGACGAAGCCGGCGCCCAGGTCGAATCGGCCGGGCCGTCGATTCCCGTGCAGGTGCTGGGTCTTTCGGGCGTGCCGCAGGCGGGCGACGATTTCGTCGTCGTCGCCGACGAGCGTCTGGCCAAGGACGTCGCGCTGCAGCGCCAGCACAAGCGCCGCGAGACGCGCCTGGTCAAGCAGGCCGGCAACCGCATGGAAGACATCATGGCGCAGATGGGCGAAGGCCAGGGCCAGCTGTCCCTGAACCTCGTCGTCAAGGCCGATGTGCAGGGTTCGGCGCAGGCGCTGCGCGAGTCGTTGAGCGCGATCTCGACCGATGCGATCAAGGTCAACGTGATCGCCTCCGGCGTCGGCGGCATCACCGAATCCGATGCGACGCTCGCGGCAGCCTCGAAGGCGGTGATCATCGGCTTCAACGTGCGTGCGGACGCCTCGGCGCGCCGCATCATCGATGCGAACAACCTCGACCTGCGCTACTTCTCGATCATCTACGACGTCATCGACCAGGTGAAGCAGGTCGCGACCGGACTGCTCGGCATGGAAGTGCGCGAGGAGATCATCGGCGTGGCCCAGGTGCGCGACGTGTTCCGCAGTTCGAAGTTCGGTGCGATCGCCGGCTGCATGGTCATCGAAGGCACGGTCAAGCGGAGCAAGCCGATTCGCGTGCTGCGCGACAATACGGTCATCTTCCAGGGCGAACTCGAATCGCTGCGGCGCTTCAAGGAGAACGTCGACGAAGTGCGCAACGGCACGGAGTGCGGTATCGGCGTCAAGCAGTACAACGACGTCAAGCCGGGCGACCAGATCGAATGCTTCGAGCGCATCGAGGTGGCGAGGACGCTGTAACCGATGTACCGGTTCGGCCCGACGGTGGGGATGAAGCGATGAGCGCGGCTGCGATGTCGAATCGATGGAGTCGCATCGCGCTCTGCGGCGTCCTGGCCGTCGCCGCGGCGGCCTCCGCACAGGAGTCCGTACCGAAGGTCGACGCGGCACCGACAGTGGATGCCGGCGGTGCCGTCACGAGCGTGAGCGCGCGCTTTCCGTTTTCCGCGTTCGCCGCGTCGCCGCAGGCGCTCGAGCGCTTCCGGCAGATCCTTGTCGAAGGCAAGGCGGCGCCGGGACTGGCGGGTCCGATCGAGGCCAGCCGCAAATTCTACGATGCGATCAACGCCGATCGCGCCGCGCGCATGCGCAAGCTGTATCCGGTCGAGATCACGGCGGCGAAAATCGGCGGCGTGGCGGTCGACATCGTCGCGCCCGTCGGCAAGAGCGATGCGCGGCGCGTGCTGATCAACCTGCACGGCGGTGCATTTCTCTGGGGCGCCGGCAGCGGCGGCCTGGTCGAGTCGATCCCGGTTGCGAACCTGTCCGCGATCAAGGTCGTCAGCGTCGACTATCGCCAGGGCCCCGAGTCCGCGTTCCCGGCCGCCAGCGAAGACGTGGAAAGCGTCTATCGCGCACTGCTGAAGGAGCATCGGGCGCAAGACATCGGCATCTATGGATGCTCGGCCGGCGGCATCCTGACCGCCGAAGCGGTCGCCTGGCTGGCGAGCAAGCGGCTGCCGACGCCCGGCGCGATCGGCATCTTCTGCGCCGGCGTGGTCGATCTGCAGGGTGATTCCGCGTTCGTCGGGCCGATGCTGATGGGCGAGAACGTACCGACGGCGCCGATGAGCGTCGGCGTGTTGCCGTATTTCAAAGGCGCCGATGTCGCCAGCCCGCTGGTCATGCCGGGCGCCTCGCCCGACGTGCTGGCACGATTTCCACCGACCCTGCTGATCTCCGGCACGCGCGATTTCGCGATGAGCGCGGTGCTGCGCAGCGACGACCTGCTGACCCAGGCGGGCGTTTCCACCGAGCTGCATGTCTGGGAAGGCATGTGGCATTCTTTTTTTTCCGATCCGGAATTGCCGGAATCGAAGGCGGCGTATCAGGTGATGGCGCGTTTCTTCCAGCGCCATCTCGGCCATCCTGTCCGCCACTGACCGGAGTCATCCCCATGCCGTCGCATTCCTTCAACCGTTCCGACCGCGTCTCCGCCGAACTGCGGCGCGAAATCGCCCTGCTCGTGCACGCGGCCGTGCGCGAACACGCATTGCCGTCGGTCAGCGTGTCCGACGTCGAGGTCACCAAGGATCTCGACATGGCGACGATCTACGTGACCACCCTGGTCGGCGACGAGAGCAAGGCGGCCGTCGCCGGGCTCAACGAACTGGCGAAGGAGTTCCGCCGCGACCTGTCGCGCTCGATGAAGCTGCGCCGCGTGCCGGAGCTGCGTTTCCGCTACGACGATTCGGTCGACAAGGGCGAGCGCATCGAGCAGCTGCTGAAGGGCTAGGCCCGGCTTCGGATCCGCGCGGCCATGTCGCCTCCCGCCTGGCGCAGCCTGAGCGGCATCGTCCTGCTCGACAAGCCGCAAGGGCTCAGTTCGAACGCGGCTTTGCAGCGCGTGCGGCGCATTTTCCTGGCGGAGAAGGCCGGCCACACCGGCAGCCTCGACCCGCTCGCGACCGGGCTACTGCCGGTCTGCTTCGGCGAGGCGACCAAGATCGCCGGATTGCTGCTCGGTTCGCGCAAGGCCTACGAAACCGAAGCCAGGCTCGGCTCGACCACGACCACCGACGATGCCGAAGGCGAGGTGGTCCTGCGGCGCGACGTGCCTGCCATTGACACGGCGGCCATCGAGGTCGCACTGCAGCCGCTGCGCGGCCGCATAACGCAGGTGCCGCCGATCTATTCGGCGCTCAAGCAAGCCGGCGTGCCGCTGTACAAGCGCGCGCGCCGCGGCGAGGACGTCAGCGCGCCGCCGCGCGAGGTCGATGTCCACCGCTTCGACCTGATCGAGCGGCACGGCGACCGCCTGCGCCTGCGGGTCGAATGCGGCTCCGGCACCTATGTGCGCAGCCTGGTGCGCGATCTGGGCGAGCGCCTGGGCTGCGGCGCGCACGTGACCGCGCTGCGCCGGCTGTGGGTGGAGCCCTTCGCCGATCCGCAGATGCACACGCTGGACGAGCTGGCCCGGCTGGCCGAGAGCGAGCCGGCTGCGCTGGATGCGCTGCTGTTGCCGCTGGAACAAGGGCTCGCCGCCTATCCGCAGGTGCGCATCGATGCCGCGCAGGCCGCGCGGCTGCGCCAGGGGCAGGCGATCGAGCTGGATCTGACGCCCGGCCGCTGCGTCGCCTTGGACGAAGACGGGCATGCCGTGGCGCTGGCGGAAATCGGCGTCGACGGGAGCCTGCGCTCGCTGCGCGGGTTCAATCGGCGCGGGTGACTTGCCCAGGCCGTGGGCGGCCGCTGGACGCCAAATGCGCCCAGGATCGTTAACTGCTTGTTCCGAGGCCGTTCCGGCAGCTAAAATACCCCGTTCACTATCCCAATGTCCGTCCAACCCTGCGGGGCTTGCGAACGACCACGCGCATCGCCGTGAAGCCTGTCCGCACCGCGGTCCGGCCTTCCGGTTCGTCTTCACGATGCGCCAGTCCCCACGAAGTCGTGGCCGTTCGCAAGTCTCGCCTCCGTTTCAAGGATTCATTCAGATGTCTCTGTCCAACGAACAAACCAGCAAGATCATCACCGACTACGGCCGCGGCACGAACGATACCGGCTCGCCGGAAGTCCAGGTCGCCCTGCTCTCTGCGCGCATCGATCACCTCAGCAAGCATTTCGCCGATCACGACAAGGATCATCATTCGCGTCGCGGCCTGCTCAAGATGGTCAACCAGCGCCGTCGCCTGCTCGGCTACCTCAAGACCAAGGACGGCGATCGCTACAAGTCGCTGATCGAACGCCTCGGTCTGCGCCGGTAATTTCAGCCTGGCTTGAAAGAGCCAGGCGCGCCGGCAACGGCACGTATTCCAGGTTTGCTTTCGCGTTCGTCCTCGAACGCGAGCATCAAGAAGCGGTCCTGCGGGGCTGCACTGTTCAATTTCCTGCGTTCATCCGCGAACGCGAAGTCAAGAAGCGCGGCCTCGGGCGCGCTTCTCAAACAGGACAATCAACGTGGCGAAAGTCAGCAAGTCGTTTCAGTACGGCAATCACCAGGTCACGCTGGAGACGGGCGAAATCGCCCGCCAGGCGTCCGGTGCGGTCGTCGTCAGCATGGGCGGCACCGTCGTGCTGGTCACCGCCGTCGCCGCAGCCAAGGCGCGTGAAGGGCAGGATTTCTTCCCGCTCACCGTCGACTATGTGGAGAAGTTCTATTCCGCCGGTCGCATCCCGGGCGGCTTCTTCAAGCGCGAAGGTCGTCCGACCGAGAAGGAGACGCTGACTTCGCGTCTGATCGATCGCCCGGTGCGTCCGCTGTTCCCGGAAGAATTCAGGAACGAAGTGCAGGTCATTGCGCAGGTCGTCTCGCTGAATCCTGAAGTCGACGGCGATATTCCCGCACTGCTCGGCGCCTCCGCCGCACTGACCCTCGCCGGCATCCCGTTCAGCGGACCGATCGGCGCCGCCCGCGTCGGCTACGCGAACGGCCAGTACCTGCTGAATCCGGGTGCGGCCGAACTGAAGACCTCCGACCTCGACCTCGTCGTCGCCGGCACCGCGAACGCGGTGCTGATGGTCGAGTCCGAAGCCAAGCTGCTCAGCGAAGACGTCATGCTCGGCGCCGTCACCTTCGGTCATCGCGAGATGCAGAAGGCGATCACCGCGATCAACGAATTCGTCGCCGAAGCCGGCCGCAAGACGTTCAAGTGGGAAGCGCCGGCGCGCAACGACGCACTGTTCGAGGCGATCAACAGCGTGCTCGGCGACCGCCTGGTCAACGCATTCGCGATCCGCGACAAGCTCGAGCGCCGCGATGCGATCAACGCGATCAAGGCCGACGTCAAGACCGGCATCGCCGCGACGGCCGCGATGCACGGCTGGACCGACGGCGAGTTCGGCGCCGCGTTCGGCGATATCGAATACCGCACGCTGCGCGACGGCGTGCTGAAGACCAAGGTGCGCATCGACGGCCGCGCGCTCGACACCGTTCGCGGGATCACCGCACGCGTCGGCGTGCTGCCGCGTACGCACGGCTCCGCGCTGTTCACGCGCGGCGAGACGCAGGCGCTGGTCACGGTCACGCTCGGCACCACGCGCGATGCGCAGATCATCGATGCGCCGGAAGGCGAGTCGAAGGATCCGTTCCTGTTCCACTACAACTTCCCGCCGTTCTCGGTGGGTGAAGCGGGCCGCTTCGGCGCGCCGAAGCGCCGCGAAATCGGCCACGGCCGTCTCGCCAAGCGCGGCGTGCAGGCGGTGAAGCCGACGATCGAAGCGTTCCCGTACGTGCTGCGCGTGGTCTCCGAGATCACCGAATCGAACGGCTCCTCGTCGATGGCATC
The DNA here is from genome assembly GCA_036398455.1 of Dokdonella sp. Classification (GTDB taxonomy): domain Bacteria; phylum Pseudomonadota; class Gammaproteobacteria; order Xanthomonadales; family Rhodanobacteraceae; genus Dokdonella_A. The sequence continues at coordinate 196 of DASWPR010000347.1, read as the reverse complement.
GGTGTGCGGTTCCTCGCTGGCGATGATGGACGCGGGCGTGCCGCTGAAGTCGCCGGTCGCGGGCATTGCGATGGGCCTGGTCAAGGAAGGCGACAACTTCGTCGTGCTGTCCGACATCCTCGGCGACGAGGATCACCTCGGCGACATGGACTTCAAGGTGGCCGGTTCCGCCGATGGCATCAGCGCGCTGCAGATG
>DASWPR010000346.1:0-1905 GCA_036398455.1 Dokdonella sp. | reverse complement strand
ATGCACATGGCAGCGGAGTATCACCAGCTGGAATTCGACACGCGCCTGTACCTGACGCATCTGGAATACGCGCGGCCGGATACGCCGGCAGCCGATGAACCCGCCGCGGCGGACTAGAGCTCGTCCAGCGAAATCACGCGGTTGCGACCACACGCCTTGGCGGCGTACAGCGCGCGGTCGGCGTCGCGCAGGGTGTCCTCGAACGACAGCGCGCGTTCGTGCGCGGCGATGCCGATGCTGACGGTGACGCGGATCGAGCGGCCGTTGCTGTTGATCTGCATCGCTTCGGTTTCGGCGCGCACCATTTCGCAGGCCGCGGCGATCTCCTTGCTGTGCTCGCCATCGAGCACCAGCAGGAACTCCTCGCCGCCCCAGCGCCCGACCATGCCGCTGTCGGGTACGGTCGCCGCCAGCAGCGCCGCGAGGCTGCGCAGGACCGAATCGCCGGCGGCGTGGCCGAACGAATCGTTGATGCGCTTGAAATTGTCGACGTCGATCATCGCCACGGCGAAGCCCGGACCTTCGACGGCATCGGCGCCGTACTGATCGAGGCGTTCGAGCAGTGCGCGCCGATTGGCCAGCCCGGTCAACGCATCGGTGCGCGAGACGCGGCCGAGCGCGAGATTGAACTCCTTCATCTGCGCCTGGAAACCGTCGCTGATGCGCGAGATCTTGTACAGGCGGCGCCCGAGTTTCTGGTAGTCGGCGCTGAGACGCGCGTATTCCTCGCGCAGCGGATGCCCGTTCCATTCCTCGCTGGCGAGGATGCTCTGCAGGCGCTCGAGTTCGGCCGGATCCTCGCCGTCGCGCGCAGCGACCGGCGGCTGTCGCGGCTGGCCTGCCGCGGTCGCGCAGCTCGGGCAGCGGCCATGGCTGAACACCGCGTGGGAGTGTTCGGCGAGATAGGTCTCCACCTCGTCCCAGTAGCCACCGTCATTGCGCACTTTCTTGCAGCACGAACAGATCGGGATGAAACCGCCGAGCGTGCGCACTTCGCGCAAGGCCGCGCTGAGGCGCTGGTTGGTCGTCGCCAGTTCCTCGTTGCTGCGGCGCAGGTCGGCCTGATAGCGGTCGGAGATGCGGCTGATGCGCTCAAGACGCTGATGCAGGCGCTCCTGATCGGTGATGAGGTCGCGGCACAGCTGCGCCAGTGCCGAATCGCGCAGCTCCGGTTCGTCGATCAGCTTGGCAAGACGGTTCTGGGCGGTCATCGGCATGATCAGGTGGCCACGGGTACGATGAAGAACGGCAGGGTCACTTCCTCCTTGAACTCCTCGATCATTTCCAGCGCGCGCTCGTTGTCCTGCGCGTAGCTCCAGCGCACCGACACGGTGCTGCCCTTGCGGTGCGCCGCTTCGAGGATGTCGAGCAGGTCCATCACGCTCTTGATGCTGCTGGTATTGAGGTAGCTCAATGCTATCTCGGCGACGATCGGCGTGCGTGCCTGCGACACGTAGCTGCCTGCCCAGGCGAGCAGCGGCCGGAAGTATTCGAACGCGTTCTCCGGGTAGGACTCGCCGCTGAGGCGGAGCACGCCGCTGTGCGGATCGAAATCGATCGTCGGCGTCGACGCGGTGGCGCTGCGTTGCAGTTTCTCGATGCTCATCTCAAATCTCGACACACAAGCTGAAATAGGCGCGCCCGTCGGGCAGCGGGGTGAACGTATATTCGAGCGGCTGCGTCGCACGCCGCGCGATCTCGATCAAGCCGAGACCGGCGCCGAGGTCGTCCGGACCGCGCTCCCTGCGCCGCTGCTCCTTGTAGGCCTCCTTCAACGCCGCCTTGTCCATGCCGGCCAGGCGGTCCAGGCGCGCGCCGAGCGCGGCGGTGTCCTGTGCCTCGACCACGTTGCCGGCGTAGATGCGATAGCGCGCGTCGCGCTTGGCGATCACCACGATGCTGGAA
>DASWPR010000345.1:0-4205 GCA_036398455.1 Dokdonella sp. | reverse complement strand
CTCGCCGTCGAAGCGGTAATCCGCCCGCACCTCGCCGCCCGGCGGCAATGCGCGCCGAAGTGAGGCAACGCGTTCGATGTGTCGCCGCAGCTCCAGCTCCTCGACCAGCAACGCGGTGCGTGCGCTGCGATAGTCCGCGCTCTCGTTGGGAAATCACGCGGTATTCGTGGCAGCCAGTTCGGCCGCCGATGCAAGGCTGTTGGTCGCGCTCATGACGATTCCTCGCGAGGATCGGTTGCACTGCGCCGATTGTGACCGATCGCCATGAATCCCGACCAACGTGGCCAATGGCCGGGCGCGAACACGCGCCCGGCCGCCCCGTTCACACCGTCAGAACCCTAGGTCCTGCAGGAATCGCCGCGTGTATTGCAGTGGCGTCGTGCCCGCCGTCGAGTTGCAGATCGGCGATGCCCACGACGCCGCACCGCCCGCGCACGGCGTATCGCGGTCGAGCGACCAGTAATGCACGCCCGCGAGGCCATGCGCATTGACGTAGTTCGACAGCGTGTCGACGTCGCCGATCCGGAACGTCTCGGAGCTGACGTCGTTGAGTCCGATCATCGGCGTCAGCTCGATCTTCGAGAACGGGATCGCGTAGGTGTGCTGAAGGTTGAGCGCTGCCTGGATCGCCGACTGCCCCATGTCGCACACGCCGCCCGCGACCACGCAGACGCCGGCACCCGGACCGCCGTAGTCCATCACCATCAGGTTGATCGTGTAGTTCTGCAGTGCCGAGTTCCTGACGGCGCGGATCACCGTGTCGCCGAGGCTGTTGACGCCGCCGTAGCTTCCGTCCGATGCGCCGAGGGTTGCCAGCGTGAAGGAGAAGCGCAGCTGCGGATACAGGCTTTGCGCGTACACCGCGGCCGCCACCAGCGCATCGATCTGCGCGGGCGACTGGCCGCCTTCGATATCGAAGTCGACGCCGATCAGATACGGCGACATGTACGTCGACAGGAAGTGCGCCATGCCGGCCTGGCTGGAACAGGTGAACGTGCCGGCTTGGCCGCCGGTGGAAACGATGTAGCCGACGCCGGCGCTGGCGAGGGCCTGGATGTTCGCACCGGCGAAGTTCGCTGCCGATACGCCGCCCCAGTTCTCGCTGCCGCATTCGCCGGATGCGAACGCCAGCGTGATCGCGCCGAGGCCGGGTTCGACCGTCGAGACGAGGCTGCCGGGACCGACGACCGGAATCGCCTGGCCGGTGACGGCCGTCTGCATCACGTTGGTATTCCAGTTCAGATTGATCGTGATGTCCTTGTACGGGCTGAACAGCACTGCGCCTGATCCGGGCGGCGGTGGCGGTGGCGGTGGTGGCGGAGGCGGCGGGGGCGGCGGAGGTGTCGAGCCGCCGCAGGCGCCTTGCGACGTCCATGGCTGACCCGAACCGCTGCCGCCGTTGTGAGTGGCGGGATCGTCACCCTGGGTCCACCAGTTCGCGTGATAGTTCACGCCGCTCTCGCTGGCGCTGTTGCCGCCGGTGTAGACCGTCGCTGCGCTCCAGGCCGCGGCGCAGGCAGGCGCGCTCTGCGCGTGCGCCTGCCGCGAGGGAACCGCCACCAGCGTCACGCACGCCGTCGTCGCCAATGCACTGCCGAGCGTGCCGAGCAGCAAGCTCGACCACACAACCGATCGCTTCATACGCATGGAATTGCCTCCAGATGGAATGATGTTCGCTACGGATGGGTATTCGGTTTCGATGGCCTTCTCGTGCTGGCCGTGCGGGGCAGTCGTCGCGCCGGAGCCCGTGCGCGATCGTGCGCATGGGCCGGACGACTCCCCTGGTAAACCTCGATGACAACGTTGTCTATCAGTTCCCTTCAGAACTGTGACAGCGCCGATAAAATCGTCATGAAACGCCCGCTGGGCATTCAGCTCCAGCGTTAAATAACCCTTATTTACCGCTTACAAATGTGAAGCGGACGCAACCCGGCGCATGCATTTCTACCTCTATTCAAATTGACAACGTTATCCCCAATCGGCCAAATCATTTCGATGCGGGCGTTGCGAGATCCGCCGGCGTGACGTCTTCGGCACCTGGCGATGTCGTCGTCGCGGTGCTCGCAGCGAACGGCGTGCGTGGATGGCGTGCGACGCTCCGGCCATCGAATCGCGGAGTGTCCGCGCGCGCCGTCTGCATGCGCAGCAATGGCAGGGCCGCCGGATGATCGGCGGCAAGAAACGCGAGCATGCGTTCGCGCACCGCACAGCGCAGGTCGAACAGAGCGCCCGAATTGCGCGCGCTCACCAGCAGGCGCACCTGCACCGTGCTGCGATCCGTATCGGTGACCTGGGCGACGCAGACGCGGCCGTCCCAGCGCTCGTCGGCCGCGCAGATGCGCTGCAATTCATCGCGGATCGCGGCGAGCGGCGCGCGGTAGTCCAGCCACAGGAAGGCCGTGCCGAGCAGCTGCGAGGTGGTGCGCGTCCAGTTTTCGAACGGGTGCTCGATGAACCACTGCAGCGGCACCACCAGGCGGCGTTCGTCCCAGATGCGCACGACGACATAGGCGCTGGTGATTTCCTCGATGCGGCCCCACTCGCCTTCGACGATCACCACGTCGTCGAAGCGGATCGGCTGCGTGATCGCGATCTGCAAGCCGGCGATCAGATTGCCGAACACCGGTTTCGCGGCGATGCCCGCGACCAGGCCGATGATGCCGGCCGACGCCAGCAGCGTGGCACCGATCTGGCGGATCTGCGGAAACGTCATCAGCGCAATCGCGATGCCGACCATGACCGCCGCGCCCTGCGCGACGCCGCCGATCACGTGCACCTGCGTCTGCGCGCGCCGCGCAGCCAGATTGTCGGCGACTTCGAGCGGCCTGCGACGCAGGATCCTGCGTTCGAACGCGCCGATCGTACGCGTCGCCAGCCATGTCATGCACGCGATGGCCGCGATGCCAAACGCGTGCTGCAGCGGTGCAGCCAGCTCGTCGGGCAGCGGCGTCGCCGACAGCGCAACGCTGAGAAAGAACAGCGGCAGCGCCAGCGCGGCGGGCGACGCGATGACCTGCACCACGCGCGAACGCAGGCGCCGGGTTCCTGCAGCGTTCGCCCGCCGCTCCACCCAGCGCAATGACTTGTAGACGACGAAGCCCAGGATCAGCGCGGCCAGAAGCGGCCACGCCACGAGGATCAGGGACTGCCACTCTTCCGGCTCAGAGTGCAACGCAAACTCGCTTCGACGGCAAACGGACGGCCAGCCTAGTCATCGCCGCCTGATCCTCGCCTGACGCAGGCAGCACGCGCAGCCTCATGTTCATCGCGCAGTCGGCTTGACTGTCGATTTCGCGGTCGCCCATTCGTCGCCTGCAGGAAGGACGCTGCCGCGCGTCGCTGCGCAGCGTCCCGCATTCCCAACGAGGAGAAACCGCATGACCCCGCGATTCCAGCGCATCACCCCATTCCTGTGGTTCGACCAGCAGGCCGAAGAAGCCGTGACGTTGTACGTCTCGGTATTCGACAACTCGCGCATCACCGCCCTCACGCGCTACTCCAAGGCAGGCGCGCAGGCCAGCGGCCAGCCGGACGGCTCGGCGATGACGGTCGCATTCCAGCTCGACGGCCAGGACTTCACCGCATTGAACGGCGGCCCGCATTTCAAGTTCACCGAAGCGCTGTCGCTGGTCGTCAACTGCCAGACGCAGGCAGAGGTCGACCACTACTGGGACCTGCTGTCCGCCGGCGGCGATGCGAAGGCGCAGAGGTGCGGCTGGCTGAAGGATCGCTACGGTCTGTCCTGGCAGATCGTGCCGACCGAATTGCCAAAGCTGCTCGGCGATCCCGATGCAGGCAAGGCGGGCCGCGCCATGCAGGCGATGATGCAGATGAAGAAGATCGACATCGACGCCCTGCGGCGCGCGGCTTCCTAGCACCTACTGGTCGAACAGGCGCAGCACTTCCGGATCGAAGTCGCTGGCGCTCGGGCGAGGCGCCGTCATCGCATTCTCCGCACAGGGAACGGAGGTTTCAGGGTGCCATGAATCTCCGTCCCCTCGAATACGCGCGGCGGCCTCAGAGCGAATCGAGGAACTGGATCAGATCCGCGCGGCTCGCCGCCGGCAACGCCTCGAACGCCTGCTTGCTCGCGGCCGCTTCGCCGCCATGCCAGAGGATCGCTTCCTCGAGCGAGCGAGCGCGTCCGTCGTGCAGGAATCGCGTGCTGCCGTTGACCGGCAGCGTCAGGCCGATGCCCCACAACG
>DASWPR010000344.1:0-3037 GCA_036398455.1 Dokdonella sp. | reverse complement strand
CATTCAGTACGGCCGTCTCGACGTTCGGATCGACCGCCACGAACAGGGTGCCGACGATGGCGCCAAGCGACTGGCCGAGGAAGCTCACCTTGCTGCCGTCGAAATCGGCGCCGGCACTGATATGGAACGATGGAATCGCATGCGACAGCTGCAGCAGATCCGCCGCGCCCTGGCGCAGGTTGTCGCGCGAGGTGAGCAGATTGGTCAGGTTGATGAAGTAGCTGCCCGACGGATCGATGACGCCATCCGGCCCGGGCGCGCCGGTCGTGTTGTTCTGCAGATCGATATCGAACGTGCGCTCGCGCGCGCCGAGTGCGGCCAGCGGCGTGTTGCCGATATAGAACGGGCTGGTCTTGTCGACGACGCCGTGCAGCGGCAGATCGATCGCGACGACGGCGAAGCCCTGCGCAGCGAGCGTTCCGGCAATCGCGAACATGTCGGTGCGGTTGCGCGTGATGCCGTGCTGGAAGATCACCACCGGCCAGCCGGACGCCGGCTTGGTCTTGCCGGAATGGGCGTTCGGCACGGTCAGCAGCAGCGGCACCGTCTGCGTCGAGGTCGCGACCGGCAACGGGTTCGCCACCGTCACGTTGGTCGAGGTCGGATCGAGACCGGCCTGGTCGAACGGCGGCACGTAGCCGCCTGGCGCGGCGTTCCAATGCGCCGTCAGCGGCGGGCACGACGTCGGACCGTCGGCATCGACGCTGCAATCGCCGGGCGCCGCGGCCGCCACATCGGTCGCGGTGAGGTAGTACGGCACGCTGATCGCGCCGATATAGATGTCGGCGACGCCCGGCAGGCCGACGCCGAGGTCGGCCAGCGTCAGACCGGTCGGCGCCAGCACGGTCGAAGCCGGCGGCGACTGCTCGACGACGCTTTCGATCGCCAGCAGCGGCGGCGTGATGTACTGCGTCGTCGCCACCCACGACAGCACGATCGTCGACGGATCGACGCCCTGCGACGCGAGCGCGGCTTCCTGCGCATTGGTGAGCTGACGCAGCGGTTCCAGCTGGCAGGCATTGGCCGCCGTGAGGAACGCGACCGTCGACTGGCCGCCCGTGCAGAGCGGGGTGGTGCGCTCGGCCAGCGTGTAGACGAAGGAGCGCCGCACCGGCTCGCCGGCGGTCGATTTCACGCCATTGGTGATGGCGGCCATGTACGAAGTGCCCTGCTGCAGCGGCTTGGTCGGCAGAATGGCCAGCGTGCCGCCGGTCGGATCGGACGGTGCGAGCGCAACCACGTAGTCATTCGGGAAGGTCAGCTCGCGCACGACGCCGGCGACACCGCCGCCGATTCCGCTCAAGTTGACCTGGAACACGCGCACGCTGTCGCCGGGCACCAGGGTGCTGGCGTCGATCGCCTGCGAGAAGGTGGTCGTCCAGGCCGCCGTGGTGCTGAATCCGTCGAGTGCATTCATCGCCGACTTCGGCCCGGCCGCCGGATCGCCCGGCGCGATGGGGATGTTCAGCGTGAGGTCGGTGGTGCCGCTCAGCAGCAGGTTGTTCGGGAACGGCACCACGCCGGCCGCAGGATCGAAAATCGCGACCGTATGCAGCGGCACCGGCGCCGTGTAGTCGTAGGCCTGCGCGGCGAACGGAACGAACAAGGACGCGACAAAGGCCGCTGTCGTGGTCAATCGGACCTGCATGGGGTGTCCCTCTGGATGGCGACTTCGAAAGTCGCGGCATCTTAGGTCGTTCAAACGAGCGTTGGCAACGCTGCACTGCGGCGAGAAATTGCATCGCCGCTGCCTATTGCAGCGCAGCAAACGCAACTCCCCGACGGCGCGATTTCGCGACCATCGACAGGCGCCAACCCAGCGCCGCGCTAATCGGTCGCGTCGACCTCGATCAGGTCGAGCGGACGCCCTTTCGCGTCGCGCACGCCGCGCTGCAATTCATACAGCCGCTGGATCGACGGACACAGCGCCAGGATCTGCGGCCGCAGCGCCTGCAGACGGTGTTCGAGGCGCGCCGGCAGGTCGCCGCTGCCGAGCGCGGCCGCCCGGTCACGCAGGGACGCCGCACGCTCGAGATCGCCACTGACCGCGGCATCGAGCGCCTGCGCGCCGAGATCGGCGGCCACCAGCGGCGCCAGGTCGGCGCTGATATCGGCCGCGTAGCGATCGAGGGCGTCTCCCTGCCAATCGTGCGTGCTCGTGCTGGCGGCGATGCGGCGCTTGAGTTGGGCGATGTGCGCGGCCAGCCGGGCATCGACCTGGGCCTGCGCCGACGCACTGAGATCGAGCGCCGCCGCTTCGGCGCGCACGGCTTTAGCAAGCAGGTCGACGCCACTCGTGGCGACGGCTTTCGCCTTCGGCATCAAGCTGCGTGCGTCCTGCTCGAACAGCGCGAGGCGATCGGCGTCTTCGGCATTCGATCGCAGTGCGACCCCGTCGACGCTGGCCTTGCCGCCGCGCAGATCGATCCGGCGCGGCGCCGGCTGCGGGCGATCGAAGATCAGCGAATCCGGCGCAATCGTCAGGTCGTAGCTGCTGCTCGCATGACAGACGTCGGCGAGCTCCTCTGCGCGCGCGGCGGGCGGCGCGAGCGTGAGCCAGGCCAGGGCGAGCACTGCAATCGGCGGCATCCGGATGTCCTCCATGAAAACGCAGCGATAGCGGAGTGCGGGCCAATCCAGGCTGAACCGGCGCCGCGCGGATGCGATTCGTTGTGCAATCCGGCCTGCACGGCGTCTTTCAATCGGAGGCGATCCACGCGCTGGCGTCAGGATGGAACGCGCGCGGTCGCCAGCCGAAATCCGCCGTGGCCGGTGCATGCTCGGCAACGAGATCGGTGGTCAGCCGTTCGAGTGCCGCGAGCCGCGCCGAATGCGCGATGCGCGCCAGCCCACGCACGGGACCGAGCGGCACCGGCAGCGGCAGCGTGAATGTCGGCAGCGATGCGCGCACGCGCTCGATCATCGCGCCGAATGCAAGGCGCTCGCCGCCGCCGAGCGCGTAGATGCGGTTGCAGGTGCGCGTACTCGCCCACGCCGCGACGCATGCCTCGGCAAGATCTTGAGCATGCACCGGCTG
>DASWPR010000343.1:0-17137 GCA_036398455.1 Dokdonella sp. | reverse complement strand
GCGCGTCCTTGCCGGTCTGCATGCCGAGGTGCAGGACCGTGCTGCCGGCAGGAACCGGCAGGATCGCCAGCGAGATCGAACCCAGATCGATATCCTGGTCGTCCAGCTGCTGGTAGTTGGTCGGCGTATAGCTGTCGGCCGGCAGGCCGCTGCCGGCGCCGCTGCCGTCGGCGGCGAAGGCGAGCACGCTGTCGCCCCAGTTGTGGCCGCCGCTGTTGGCGTTGAAGTTGCCGTTGCCGCTGGCGACGTAGATGCCCCCGGTGGCAGCGTCGAACGTTGCGCCGCCACGGCCCCAGGCGCCGCTCTCGCGGCCGTTCGAGCAGCCGCCGTTGGCGAGCAGGGTCGCTCCGTCGCTGCACATGAAGTTGAACACCGTGTGCGCGCCGCTCGACAGGTTGATCGCGACGAGATGGCCCTGATAGTCGCCGCCATCGCCGTCGTATCCGTTGGTGACCACTTCGAGATAGCTGGTACCGCCGACCGTCGCGATGGTGAGGCCGCTGGCGACCTTCTCGGCATCCGGTTTCAAGGTCACCTGCTGCGGCCAGCCGGCAGGGCCGGGGGTCAGAGTTTCGTCGCCGCTGCCGATGGCGTACTTGTGCACATAGCCATCGAGGCCGAAGCTGTAGACGAACTGCCGTGCCGGATCGACCGCCGGCGAGGCCGAGGCGTGCTGCGAGCTGCCGCTCGACGTCTTCGACCAGACCAGCGCGCCGGTATCGGCGTCGATCGCCATCAGCGTTCCCGTCGAACTGCCGCCGTCGAACAGACTGCTGCTGCCGAACGCGAACAGCAGGTTGCGCGTTCCGCCCGGCGTGCCGACCGCGCGCGCATACACCGGTGCGCTGTCGACGTTGGCGGGCAGAGCGATCGCCGCCGGATAGGCCGTCGCCAGCTGCGACACGTTGGCCGCGCTGATCGTCGTCTCGGCGGCGTTGTAGCCGCTGTGCGTTCCGTCATAGCCGAACTGCGGCCAGTCGGCGGCCTGTGCGGACGTGGCGAGGGCTGCGATGCCCAGCAGCAGGGAGGAGGTCTGGATGGTGCGCGCACGGGTCATGGGCATTCTCCGGAAGAACATCCGTCGCAGCGTGCCGGCGCGGGCCGGATCACGGCGATGCAACTTCGAAACCGTTGCGGAAGATCACATCGCTGGTGTCTTTCGCGAACGCTGCGGAAACCGTGCAATCGAGCGTGATCGCGGCCGTCGTATAGATGGCGCCGGCCAGCGCCCCGCCGCAGCCGCTGACCGTGTCGATCGCGAAGGACGGATCGGCGCTCAGGCTGAAGCTGATCGTGTCGCCGTCGTTGACGGTCTGCGGCGTGGCGGGCGCGATGCTGCCGCCGGCGGTGGCCAGCAGCGGCGTCACCGTGTGCGTGATCAGCGCGAAACTCGCATCGACCGCACAGTCGGCGGTGATCGGGCCGGTCGTGTAGAGATCGCCGGACAGACTGCCGCCGCAGCCGGTCACCGCATCGATACGGTAGTGCGCATCCGCGGCGACGGTGAAGCTGGTCGTCTGTCCATCGACGACGCTCTGCGGCGTGCCCGGCGCGATGCTGCCGCCGGCACCGGCGCCCGGCGTGACGGTGTGATTGGGAATGCCGGAGAGACCGAACTTCCACAGCTTCGAACTGTTGTCGGTCATGTAGATCGCGCCGTTGACCAGGATCGGGCTTTGCCAATGCAGGGAGCCGATGTGCGGCGAGGTCCACAGCACGTCACCGCTCAGTGGATCGCGCGCGATCACGCAGGTTCCACCGCTGCAGGCGCCGGCGTAGTACAGCACGCCGTTCGCGACGATCGGCGAGTTCGCCATGCCGGTCTTGTTCCAGCCCGTGCTCAACACGGGCTGGTTGCCGGCGTCGAGGCCGAGCTTGACGCCGGACAGGCCCGAATTGTTGGCGACGAAGACCCAGGTCGTGCCGCTGCCGTCGACCCACACCGCCGGCTGCTCGCGCATGCCGCTGCCGCCTTGCGGCACGTTGAACAGCTGCAGTTCGCCGCCGACATGCGCCGGCGCACCGGCGCCGCTCATGTCGGCGAGATCGATCAGACGCATGGTGTGGTCCTTGCCGACCTGCATGCCGAGATGGGCGACCGCACTGCCGGCGGGCGTCGGCAGCACGGCCAGCGAGATCGAGCCGAGATCCGCGTCCTGATTGTCCAGCTGCTGGAAATTCGTCGGGGTATAGCTGTCGAGCGGCAGCCCGCCGCCGCTGCCGGTGCCATCGACCGCCAGCGCGAGCACGCTGTCGCCCCAGTTGAAGCCGCCGCTGCTGGCGTTGTAGTGGCCGTTGCCGGTGGCGATGAAGACGCGCCCCGTGGCCTCGTCGAACGTGGCGCCGCCGCGGCCCCAGATGCCGCTCTGCACATTGGCGCAGTCGTCCACGCCGGCGGTGCCGTTGAGCACGAAGTGGATCGTCTTGTCGCTGCACATCACGTTGAACGTGTTCTGCGTGCCGCTGTCGAGATTGATCGAGGTCAGGTGGCCCTGATAGTCGCCGCCGTCGCCGATGTAGCCGTCCGTCACCACGACCAGATAGTGGGTCCCGCCGGAATGGGCGATGGTGAAGCCGGATGCGCCCTTTTCGACGCTGGGTTTCAGCGTGATCGTCTGCGGCCAGCCATTGGTGGTGATCTCGGTGCCGTCGCCGATCTGGTATTTGTGCGCGTTGCCGTCGATGCCGTAGCTGTACACGAACTGCAGGTTCGGATCGACCGCCGGCGATGCGGTGGCCGGCTGCGTGCCATTGGTCTGGTGCGACCACTCGACGCTGCCGTCGGCGGCATCGATCGCCATCACCTTGCCGTTCTTGCTCAGCAGGAACAGCAGATCCTTGGTGCCGTCGGGCGTGACGACGGCGCTCTGATAGACCGGCGCGCTGTCGACGGCGGCCGGCAGCGTGACCGCCGTCGCATAGAGCGGAACGAGCTGCGCGACATTGGCCGCGCTGATCGTCTCTTCGTCGGGGTTGTTGCCGCTGTGTGCGGCGTCGTAGCCGAACTGCGGCCAGTCCGCTGCGATGGCGGAGGTGCTCAGCAGAACGGCGGCACAGACACCAGGAAGCAGGAACTTGGTTCGCATCTCGGCATTCTCCGGGCGATCGCCGATGCCGGCCGCGCCGCTGTTGCGTTCAGGGGCCTGCATCTTACGCCGCGATGGCCGCACCATTGATCGACGGGATTCACGAAGTGGCGAATGCCGCCGGTCCCGTTCAGGCAGGCCCGTCAGCGAATGCAAATCTAACCTGCGTCATGCTAGAAAGCCGTGACAACAAGCGGCGCTGGGGAGCGAGCATGTACCGACTGAAGTGGCTGGGATGGGTGCTGGCGGCAGGTACGCTGCCGGCCTTGGCCGTGACGCCGGCGGACCTGCGCCTGCAGCGCTGGCCCGGCACGTCGACCATCTTCGACCAGCCGATCGGCATTCGCAGTGCCGGCGACGGCAGCGGGCGCGTGTTCGTGATCGAGCGTTGCAGCAGCATCCGCATCGTCGAGAACGGCGTCCTGCTGTCCACGCCGTTCGTGTCGATCGCGGCGAGCTGCAACGGCGAGCAGGGCATCCTCGGGCTCGCATTCGATCCTGATTTCAGCAGCAACGGCACGTTCTATGTGACGTATACGGCGCCCGCCGGCCAGCCGCAGCTCGGTGCGAGCAATGATCAGGTGCTGGCGCGCTACACGGTGTCCGGAAATCCGGATGTCGCCAATCCGACCGGCGAGGAGATCCTGCGCGTGCCGGACATCGCCAACAACCACAATGGCGGCGACCTGCATTTCGATCATCAGGGCTACCTGAACTGGTCGATGGGCGATGGCGGAGTGCAGGGCGACCCGAACGGCTTCGCGCAGTGCACCGGCCGCAAGAAGGCCGACAACAACGCCGGGTCGTGCCACTCCACCAGCGGCTCCGGTCCGACCTATTACCTTCTGGGCAAGATCATCCGTCTGGACGTCCATCATTCCACGTCGTCCGCGGCCGCGAACTTCTGCGGCGCGACGGCGGGACAGCCGGCGCCGTATTCGATTCCGGCGGGCAATCCGTTCGCCGACGTGGCTGCGCACCCGCAGGAATGCGCCGAAATCTTCAACTGGGGATTCCGCAATCCGTACCGCTTCAGCATCGACCGCCTGACCGGCGACATGCTGATCGGCGATGTCGGCCAGAACACCTACGAGGAAATCGATTTCCAGCCGGCCGGCAGTGCGGGGCAGAATTTCCAGTGGAACCAGTGCGAGGGTCTGCACACGTATCCAGGCGGTTCTTCCGGCTGTGCCGGTCCTGCCGGCAGCGTGCCGCCCAAGCTCGACTATTCGCATTCGGTCGGCTGCGCCGTCACCGGCGGCTACATCTACCGCGGGCCGATCGCGCCGCTGCGGGGGCAGTACGTGTTCAGCGACAACTGCAGCGGCAGCATCTATATCGTTGCCGGCGCCGGTGCCGGCGTGCCGTTGTGGACTTACGAAACGCTGGGCGGCACGCCGTCGTTGAGTACCTATGCATTCGGCGAGGACGACGAGGGCAATCTGTACGTCGCCGACGGCGGAGGCAAGGTCTACCGGTTCGTTTCCGACAGCTCGGCCGACCTGATCTTCAAGGACGGCTTCGACTGAGTTCGTGCCGCCTGCGCGCGGCGAACGCCACACAGGGGGAATCATGCTGCGAAGACTTGCTGGTCTGTGCACGATCGCGCTGGCGATCTGCGTTTGCGATGCGTCGGCGCAGAGCGTGCCGGCGGACCTGACGCTGGAAACGGTCACCGATCAGGTCGAGGCGCCGATCGGCGTGCGTGCGCCGAACGACGGCAGCGGGCGGCTGTTCGTGCTGAGCCAGGCCGGCACGATCCGCATCGTCAAGAAGGGCAGCCTGCTGGCGACGCCATTCCTCACCGTGGCGGTGACCTACCCCGGCAGCGGCGGCACCAGCGGGCTGCTCGGCCTCGCGTTCCATCCGAACTACGGCAAGCCGGACCTGCCGCACAACGACGAGTTCTATGTCGTATCGATGCGCCCGCCCGGCTGCACGCCGGCCGGCACCTGCCTCGGCAGCGGACCGGACGAAGTGCTGGAACGCTACACGGTATCCGCCGACGCGGATGTCGCCAATCCAGTCGCCACCGTCGTCATGCGCCTGGCCGACAACTCGCCGCCGTCGTATCACAACGGCGGCGACATTCATTTCGGTCCGGACGCCTATCTGTACATGTCCTCCGGCGACGGCGGCCAGGAAAGCGGCACGCACTGGCTGGCCGAGTGCCTGTGGAAGAAACCGAACGACACCACCTCCACCAGTTGCGGCAATGGCAGCGGCCCGCAGTATTTCCTGCGCGGAAAGATGCTGCGCATCGACGTCGACACGCGCGGCGGCATCGCGACGTCCGAGATGTGCGGAACGGCGACCGGGGTGGCGGCCGAATACGCCATCCCGGCGGACAATCCCTACGTCGGCTCGAGCGAGACCTGCGACGAGACCTATCTATACGGCTTCCGCAATCCGTGGCGCTGGAGCTTCGATCGCGCAACCGGCGACATGTGGATCGGCGATGTCGGCCAGGACCACTGGGAGGAGATCAACCTGCGCGTGGCCGGGTCGACCGAGCCGGTGTACTACGGCTGGCATTGCATGGAGGGCACGTCCGTATTCAACTCCAGCCAGGTGTGCGCGCCGCCGCTGCCGGCGAACGTGTTGCCGCTGATGGAGTACACGCACGCGAGTGCCCGCTGTGCGGTCACCGGAGGCTATCGCTTCCGCGGTCCGATTCCGGCATTCCAGGGCATGTACGTGTTCGCCGATTCGTGTTCGAGCGAAATCTTCTTCGCCAAGCCGGACGACCAGGGGCAATGGGGCTACACGGTGTGGCGCAACGATGCGAACGGCTACGGCACGTATTCCGGCTTCGGCGAGGACGAAGCGGGCAATCTGTATGTCGCCAACACCGCGGAAAACACCGTCTATCGGTTCCACTCCGATCAAACCGCGGTCACCCACGTCGTCACGCCGGGTGTCGTCGGCAACGGTTCGCTGACGCCGTCGACGCCGCAGACGGTGAACGACGGCGACACGATCGCATTCACCGTGCAGCCCGATCCAGGCTACGCGATCGGCAGTGTCGATGGCTGCGCTGGGGCGCTCGTCGCGCAGACCTACACGACGGCGGCGGTCACGGCGGACTGCACGGTGACGGCGAGCTTCGTCGTCAGCAGCACCGACCTCATCTTCCGCAACGGGTTCGAAGTCCCCTGAGCACGCGCCCGCGTTGTCGGCATGACGGTCGTGCCGTGGTCCTCAGGCCGACATTCGTGCGGGAGGTGACTCCGCGCGGCACGACCTGAGACCAGCGCATCGACGTCATTCCCGCTCGATGCGGAAATTCATCTGCACGTCCATCGGGCACATGGGATTCGCGCGTGCGCGGGAATCGGGAAGGACGCCGGATCGATGCCGATCAGGCTCGATCGCCTTATTGCGCCGGCTGTTCCTTCAGCGCAATCGCGCTGATGCCGTTGTCGGACAGCGATTTCTTGGCCGACTCGAGGTCGCTCGCGCTGGCATAGGGACCGACGCGGACACGGTGCCAGGTCTTGCCGTTGATCGTGACCGGCTGGATCTGCGCGCTGAAACCCGCCAGGGCGAGCTTCGCCTTCGCCTCGTCGGCGGCTTTCGGATCCGGATAGGAGCCTGCCTGCAGGACATAGCGGCCGGCCGTGGCTGGCGTCGCCGGGGTGCTCGCGGGTGCCGTCGCGGCGGGTGCCGCCGCCGGGTTCGTGTGTGCCTGCGCCTGCTGCTCGGCCTTCGCCTTCGCCGACAGTTCGGCATCCGGAATCACCACCTCGGCTTCCGGCAGCACCTGGTAGAAATCGTAATTCTTCTTCGGCGGCTTCGCCTCGGCCACCGGCGGTTCGCTCTCGCGCGGTGCGGTCGCTTCGGGATTGGGCTGCGGCAGGTTCTTCTTGCGCAGCAGCGGCGCCCAGTCCTTGACCAGCACCAGCAGCATCAGGCCGATGCCGAGCAGCATGCCGACCAGCACCCACAGCCAGGCGGGCTTGGCGTTGCCGTTGCCGCCGCGCGTCGCCTGACGTCCGTTCTTCTTCGCTGCCATTACATGCCCTCCGGCCGCACCATGCTTTCCGGGGCGGAAATGCCCAACAGATCGAGTCCGTTCGCAAGCACCTGGCGCGTCGCCGCGGCGAGGGTCAGGCGCGCATCGCGCAGGTCCGCATCGTCGACGAGAAATTGCTGCGAGTTGTAGTAGGCGTGGAACGCGGCGGCCAGTTCGCGCAGATAGGTCGCGAGCAGCTGCGGCTCGAGATGCTCGCCGGCGTTCTCGACCACCTCCGGGTAGCGCGAAAGCTCGATCAGCAGCGCCTGCGCCTGTTCGTCGTCGAGGCGGTCGAGCCGCGCCAGGCCATTGTTGCGGTTCCAGCCGAGTCCGCGCTCGGTCAGCTGGCGCATCACGCTGGCGACGCGCGCATGCGCGTACTGGATGTAGTAGACCGGGTTGTCGTTGGTCTGCGCGCGGGCGAGGTCGATGTCGAAGATCAGCTGCGAATCGGACTTGCGCGCGATGAGGAAGTAGCGCGTCGCGTCGCGACCGACTTCGTCGATGAGATCGCGCAAGGTGACGTAGCTGCCCGCGCGCTTGGACAGTTTCACTTCCTCGCCGCTGCGCATCACGGTGACCATCTGATACAGCATGTACTCCGGCCAGCCTTTCGGAATGCCGGCGTCGAGCGCCTGCAGGCCGGCCTTGACGCGGGCGAGACTGCCGTGGTGATCCGAGCCGAGCACCGTGATCGCGTGCTCGTAGCCGCGCTGCCACTTGCTCCGGTGGTAGGCAACGTCCGGCAGGAAGTACGTGTAGCTGCCGTCGGACTTGCGCATCACGCGGTCCTTGTCGTCGCCGAAATCGGTCGTGCGCAGCCACAGCGCGCCGCCTTCCTCGTAGGTGTGGCCCTGCGCGATGAGTTCGCGCGTGGTCTCCTCGACCTTGCCGTCGTCGTACAGCGAGGACTCGAGGAAATAGACGTCGAAGCTGACGCCGAATGCGCGCAGGTCGAGATCCTGTTCGCGGCGCAGGTAGGCGACCGCGAAACGACGGATCGCATCCAGATCGTCGGCATCGCCGGCGCCGACCACATCGACGCCGTCGGTGTGCACCGATTCGCGATCGAGGTAGGCGCGCGCCACGTCCTTGATGTAGTCGCCGCGATAGCCGTCGGCCGGCCAGGTCGGGGCATCCGGCTCGACGCCGCGCGCACGCGCCTGCACCGAGAGGGCGAGGTTGTTGATCTGCGCGCCGGCATCGTTGTAGTAGAACTCGCGCGCGACGTGCCAGCCGTTCGCCCACAGCACGCGTGCGATGCAGTCGCCGATCGCGGCGTTGCGGCCGTGGCCGACGTGCAGCGGCCCGGTCGGGTTCGCCGAGACGAATTCGACGCCGGCCGTGCGGCCGCCGCCGTTCTCGTTGTGACCGTAGTCCGCGCCGCGTTCCAGCACGGCGTGGACTTCGCGCTGGTATGCCGCCGGACTCAGAAAGAAATTGATGAAGCCGGGCCCGGCAATCTCGACCTTGGCGATCTCGGCGCGCGCAGGAAGCGCTGCGACCAGGGCCGCCGCCAGGTCGCGCGGTTTCCTGCCGGCCGTCTTGGCCAGCAGCAGGGCGACATTCGTGGCGAAATCGCCATGCTCGCGGTTCTTCGTGCGTTCGACGACGAACGCTGGCACGTCCGCGGTCGGCAAGGTGCCGTCGGCGTGCAGGGCGCGCAGTGCATGGTGGACGGAGTCTAGGAGTTGTTCTTTCACGCCGGAAGCCGTTCGCAAAGCCCTCTATTGTAGGGGCAAGTCTGCCTGAGGACGCGGAATTTCCGCGCTCGACGCACCGCCGCGCCATCCTACGGCAAAGCAGCGGGCCGGGTTCCGGCGATTGCGTTCGCCTGCAGCGGGGCTGCAGGTGCGCAAAACGGGGAGCGTGCCTGATTCAAGCTCTGCCCCGGACGCAGCGTTCTCGGCTTCAGGCCCCGCCGAGGCCCTGCGGTGCGGGCCGAGCCGATGCGCGGATCAACGGGCAACCCCGCGGATCGTCATCAAGACGTCGCATCGCTTGCCTACATTGACCGCATGCGGGCAAGCGACCGATGGAGCAGTGGCAGCGTGCGGGATGCGCACGGTGCCGGGGTGCAGGGACGCACCGACTTTGCCCGCAACTTTTTTCGGCCGGTCTCTTCCGGCACGGCTGCCCGGCCGCATCCTGTCCCGCATATTCAGACGAGGTCGGCAAGCGCGCTGCGATAAGCGGCGATGACCTCGTCGCCGTTGGATGGCAGCCCGCGCAAGGCGATCCGCGCACGCACGCCCATCGACAGCGCCTTCAACCGGGCAGCGTTGGCCTGCTTGCCGGCTTCGAACGTCGCGCGCCCGGGGTCGGACTGGAATCGGTGCAGTTCGAAGAAGAAGCGGTCCTGGCCGTCGGTCAGGAAACCGAGCACCGGCAGCGCGCTTTCACCGGCGGCGAGCGAGCGCCCGCTGAGCATTTCGCGTTCGCGGCACAGGTTCTCGCCGCTGCGCGCGAACTTGTCGAACGGTTCGGCGACGTTGGCGGTGTCGAGGTCGGCGGCGATCAGGGCCAGTTGCTGCGCGCGCACCAGACGATCGTCGGTGCGCCAGTCCGGCTGCTGCGCATCGAGCGTGTCGGCGAGTCGGCCGGCGAGGGCGCCGCCGCTTTGTACGAGGTCGGCCGCGTTGTAGAAATAGCCGCCTGCCGGCGGACGCGCGTCGAAGGTGCTGCCGGCGATGGTCAATTCGCTGGCAAGGTAGAGATCGGCATCGTCCGCGCGCGAAAACCCGCAGACATCCAGGATGCGCTGGGTTTCTTCACTGCTTGCCCGCTCGTTCGCGCCGACGCCGCCGGCGATCTGCGTCGCCTCGCGCTGGCGCAGATCGTGACCGGCGCCGAACAGCAGCAGGCTGCACCAGCTGCGCAGGTCGAGCGCGTGCAGGCCCTGCGCGTCGCACAATCGCGCGATGCGGCCGCCGCAGATGTCGAGGATGTGGCCTTCATTGTGATAGGCGTGGAAGTCGTTGCCGAGGCGGCCGTGGCGCAGCGCGAGTCGTGCGTAGGCCAGGCGCAGCGCGTCCATGCTGCGCTCCAGCAGCGCAGCGTCCGCGGCATCGGCGAGCAGCGCGGCGAAGCGTTTGCGCAGGGTCGCAAGCAGCGCCTCCAGGGGCGCCTCGTGACCGCACAGCCGCGCGCTCGCGGCCGCGACATCGGGTACGCGTCGCTCGGTTTCATCGGCCGCGAATGCGTGCGGAAAATCGAGAATCACGACGTTATCGCTTCGCTCCGTCTGCGCCGTGCCAAATATGGGCGGGCCGAGTATAGGCGGGACGCTGCCGGCGCGGCGCGCTGCATTGCGGGATGTGTGCGGTGCTGGCATTCCGCGGCGCTACAGCCAGCCGCGTTGCGCGAGCGAGGTCGGCGCGCCATCGCCAATCACGAAATGATCGAGCACGCGCACGTCGACCAGATCCAACGCTTCACGCAGCCGGCGTGTGATCGCGCGATCGGCCGCGCTGGGTTCGGCCACGCCCGAAGGATGGTTGTGCGCGAGTATGACGGCGGCGGCATTCAGTGCCAGGCAGCGCCGCACGACTTCGCGCGGGTGCACGTGGGCGCCGTCGATCGAGCCGCGGAACAATTCCTCGAAAGCAAGGACGCGATGACGGCTGTCGAGAAAGAGGCAGCCGAAGACTTCGTAGGGATAGCCGGCGAGGCGTGATTTCAGATAGCGCGCGCTGTCCGCCGGGTCGCTGAGGGTTTCGCCATCGCGCAGCTCCGCGTCGAGATAGCGCTTGCCGAGTTCGAGTCCGGCGCACAGCCGGCACCAGGCGACGGCGCCAATGCGCGGTCGGCGTGGTTCGGCATCCAGCAGCAGTTTCAGGCTGCCGGCGTCGGCCAGCAGGCCGCGGCCGAGGTCGACCGCGCTCTGGCCGCGCCGTCCGGAGCCGAGGAACACGGCGAGCAGCTCTGCATCGGACAGCACTCCGGCGCCGCGGGCGAGCAGCTTCTCGCGAGGGCGTTCCGCGTCCGGCCAGTCGCGGATGCTCATGCCGGAGACTCCGCATCGGGCGTGTGCCATCGCGAGCCCGCCGGGCTGCACGTGATGATGCGCGAAGCCCCGGCAGGCCGGTGTGCGCCTTCGCCATTGGCAGCGGATGAATATCGATAGTCGTCCATGGCGCTCAAATTAACGAGCAGTTGGCGATGTCGACAGCGGCGCACGCGGCGAATTTCAGTAAGCTAGCCGCCTGATGTCCTGTCCGCGGTTTCCTACATGAGTGCAAATCTGTCCGGCGTGCACGTGCTGCTCGGTGTCTCCGGCGGCATCGCCGCATACAAGGGCGCCGAGACCGTGCGCCGGCTGCGCGACGCCGGCGCGGAGGTGCGCGTCGTGCTGACCGCGAACGCGGCGCGCTTCGTGACGGCGCTCACATTCCAGGCGCTGTCCGGCAATCCGGTGCGCACCAGCCTGTGGGACGAATCGGCCGAGGCGGCGATGGGGCACATCGAACTGGCGCGCTGGGCCGATGAGGTCCTGATCGCGCCGGCTTCGGCCGACATCATCGCGCGCCTGGCTCACGGCCGTGCCGATGACCTGCTGACGACGCTGTGCCTAGCCACCGCAGCGCCGGTATCGCTGGCGCCGGCGATGAACCAGCAGATGTGGGCGCATACGGCCACGCAGGCGAATCTGGCCGTTCTGCGCCAGCGCGGCGTGCGCGTGTTCGGGCCGGCGTCGGGCGGCCAGGCTTGCGGCGAGTTCGGTTCCGGGCGCCTGCTCGAAGCCGGCGAGATCGTCGGCGAGCTTGCCGGCGCGCGTGCGCCGCGCGTGTTCGACGGTCTCAAGGTCCTGGTCAGCGCGGGACCGACGTACGAGGACATCGATCCGGTGCGTTTCATCGGCAACCGCAGTTCCGGCCGCATGGGCTTCGCCGTGGCCGAGGCCGCCGCCCAGGCCGGTGCGCAGGTGACCCTGATCGCCGGCCCGGTCGCGCTGGCAACGCCGGCCGGGGTTGCGCGCATCGATGTGCGCAGCGCCCGGGAGATGCGCGAAGCGGTTGTCGCGCAGGCGCCGCGCAGCGATGTCTTCGTCTCCGCGGCGGCGGTCGGCGATTTTCGCCCGCAGGCGGTCGCGCCGCAGAAATTGAAGAAGACCGGGCAGGGGTTGGAGCTTTCGCTGATGCAGAATCCGGACATCCTGGCCGAGGTCGCGGCAATGGCGCAGCGGCCGTTCCTGGTCGGCTTCGCCGCCGAAACCGAGAACGTCGAGGCGTACGCGCGCGCCAAGCTCGAGCGCAAGAAGCTCGATCTGATCGCGGCGAACCGCGTCGGAGCGGACTGTGGTTTCGAGCGCGACGACAATGCGTTGCTGCTGCTCTGGCCGGAGGGCCGCGAGGAACTCGCGCGCGCGGACAAGCGTGCACTCGCGCGCCAGCTGGTTGCGCGCATCGCCACCCAGCGTGCGGCACGCCGATGACGAAGATCGCCATGAAAGTGCTCGATGCGCGTCTCGGCCGTGATTTCCCGCTGCCCGCGCCAGCGACCGAGGCATCCGCCGGCGTCGACCTGCGCGCGATGCTTGACGCGCCGCTGACGCTCGAAGCCGGAGCCAGCGCGTTGATTCCGAGCGGAATCGCGATCCATATCGGCGATGCGTCCTTGTGCGGACTCGTTCTGCCACGCTCGGGGCTGGGCCACAAGCACGGTATCGTGCTCGGCAATCTGGTCGGGCTGATCGACGCGGACTATCAGGGTCCCTTGATGATTTCGTGCTGGAACCGTTCCGACGTCGCGTTTACGATCGCCCCAGGGGAGCGTATCGCGCAACTGGTGATCGTACCGGTGGTGCGCGCGGCGTTCGAAGTGGTCGAGGATTTTTCACCCAGCACGCGCGGCGAAGGCGGCTTCGGCAGCTCCGGTCGGCATTGACCGGGGCGCTGCCGCGGCCGCACAGGCTGCTGCGTTGATGGATCGGTGGAGGTGGGCAATGGGTGAGTCCGAAGTCAGGCCGGCAAAAGCGCAAGCCACGCCGCATCGATCGCTTGCGCGCTTCCTGCCGGACTGGCGAGTTCTACTGCCGCTGACCGGTGCCACCTTCTTGGTCGTGCTGGGGCTGTTCCTGGGATGGCAAAGCTGGCTGCTGATGCTGGTACAGCACGGTTCCGACGAGGCCGACCGTGTGCGTGTGCAAGTGGTCGCGACGCTGTCGCAGCAGATTCAGCAGAACGTGCAGCGCGTGCAGCAGGGTCTCGCCGATCCGGCCGTGCAGCAGGCGCTGGCCGAGGACGACACCGCAAAATTCCAGCACGCGGCGACGGCGCTGCGTCATGCGCTGCCGGAATTGAACGAGGCGCAGTTCTTCGGTCCGGATCTCGACGAAGTGTTGTCGGGCGACCTCAAGGCGATCGGCTACGCGAAGGCTTCCGCGCTGATGCATGCCAAGGTGCAGGCGGATCGCACCCAGGCCGAAATGCGCTTCGATGCCGACAGGAATCGCAAACTGATGGTCGCAATGCCCGCGCGCATCGGCACCAGCACGGTCGCCTTCGTCGTCGTCGGCCTGCCGTTCGCGCCCGCGCTGGAAACCTTCCGCAAGCTGCCGTTGAGCGGGGCGCGACTCGATCTGCGTCAAGGCGACGGACATAGCGACTATCTGATCGACAGCATTGGTGCGGGCAGCGGCAATTCGATCGGCGATCTCGGTGTGCCCATACCGGGATCGAGCCTTCGCGTCGGCAAGGCCGAGCCGGAATATTTCATCGTCGTGCCGCGCAATGTGCTGCTGATATCCTTGCTGGCCGTGCTCTGCCTGCTCGCAGGCCTCGTCGCATTGTGGCTGCGCCAGGTCGGCCTGCAGCGGGCGCTGACGATGCTGCATTCACCCCGCTCGAAGGTCGAGGAGATCACGTTGGCCGAAGCACTCAGGCTGCAACCGGAGGCGACTCCGCCCGTCGCCGCGAAGACGGCAACGCCTGCGCCGGTGAAGGAAGAGGCCAATCCGCACGTCGACCCGAGCATCTTCCGCATGTACGACATTCGCGGCGTGGTCGGGCAGACGTTGACGGCGGGTGTCGCGCGCCTGATCGGCCGCGCCATCGGCAGCGAGGCGCGCGCACGCGACCTCAAGGAAATCGTCGTCGGCCGCGACGGTCGCCTGTCCGGCCCCGAAATGGTCGCTGCCTTGATCCAGGGGCTGCGTTCGACCGGCATGGACGTCATCGATATCGGTCTCGCGCCGACCCCGGTCACGTATTTCGCGAACTACCACCTGCGCACCGGGTCCGGCATCTCGGTCACCGGCAGCCACAATCCGCCCGACTACAACGGCTTCAAGATCGTGCTGGGCGGGCAGACCCTGTCCGAGGATGCAATCCAGGATCTGTACCGGCGCATCGCCGAGCAGCGCTTCATCGATGGTCAGGGTGGTCTGCAGACGATCGACATCAGCCAGGACTATATCCGCCGCATCACCGACGACATCCAGATCGAGCGGCCGCTGAAGATCGTCGTCGACTGCGGCAACGGCATTCCGGGCGCGATCGCGCCTGCCGTGCTCGAGGGCATCGGCTGCGACGTCATTCCGCTCTATTGCGATGTCGACGGCACCTTCCCGAACCATCATCCGGACCCATCCGACCTGCACAACCTGCAGGACCTGATCGTCTCGGTGAAGAAAACCGGCGCCGACCTCGGAATCGCATTCGACGGCGATGGCGACCGCCTCGGCGTAGTCACGCCGAGCGGCGAGGTGATCTTCCCGGATCGCCTGCTGATGCTGTTCGCGATCGATATTCTCACGCGCAATCCGGGCGCGACGATCATCTACGACGTCAAATGCACCGGTCACCTGCAGTCGCTGATCCTGCAGCACAGCGGCAGCCCGCTGATGTGGCGAACAGGCCACTCGCTGATCAAGGCGAAGATGCGCGAAACCGGTGCGGCCATGGCCGGCGAGATGAGCGGCCACTTCTTCTTCGGCGAGCGCTGGTATGGCTTCGACGACGGCATTTATGCGGCCGCGCGACTGATGGAGATCCTCGCCGGGGATCTGGACGGTCGCACGCCGCAGCAGATCTTCGACACGCTGCCGAAGGGCGTTTCGACGCCGGAACTGAAGATTCCGATGCGCGAGGGCGAGCACTATCGCTTCATGGAAGCCTTCCGCCAGCGCGCGAAGTTCGATGGCGCGCGCCTCACCATGATCGACGGCGTGCGCGCGGACTGGCCTGACGGCTGGGGGCTGGTACGCGCGTCGAACACGACGCCGATGCTGGTGCTGCGTTTCGATGCGGACACGGCGCCGGCGCTGGCGCGCGTCCAGGATGTCTTCCGGACGCAGCTGAAGGCGCTGGATTCGTCGCTGCCGCTGCCGTTCTAGGCGGGTACCTGCGCGCGCGCTCGGTGTGCGCGCAGCAGACCCTACGGCTGCTGCTCGGCCTTGGCCTGCTGCAACTCGCGATAGTGCGCGGCTTCGCCATCGAACCGCGCACTCGCCTGGTCGCGCTCGCCTTCCTTGCGTGCGACCGCGATGCGCTGTTCGTCGACCTGCTTGCGCATCTCGGCCAGCTGCTTCGCCTGCCCGCCGGGCAGGGCAACCCCGGTGAGTTCGGCCTCGGCGGCACGCGCAAGCATGTCGGCCAGGGTCTGCTCCTGGCTGCGCAGGCTGATCTGCGCGGCATTGACCTGCTGATCCATCACCTCGAGCCGCTGCGCATGGGCGCGTTTCAGATCCGCTTCGGTCGGGTAGGCGGTCAGGAGCTGCGTATCCGTGCGCGTCTGCTTGTCGGTGTCTTCGCGTTCGGCCTGCGCCTTGGCGGCGCTGATCTTGGCGGCGGCAATCTCGTCGGCCGTCTTTGCCCGTTCGACGTGCTTGACCACGACGCCCTGCGGGCTGACGACCTCGTAGCCGAACTTCGCGGCCTCCGGCGGCAAAACGTCGGCGTAGTGCAGGTTGCCCGCGGCGTCGTGCCACTTGTAGCGGTTGTGATTGCCGCCCGGGCTGGTGCCGGCAGCGCTCGCTGCCGACGCCGAGGCAATCGCCAGGGCGAAGATCAATAGACGGGACGATCTGTGACTACGGCGCATGCGGGAACCCTCCGCCACCGAGTATAGGCGAGGCGGGACACGCTGCGCTGCGCGCGGATTCAAACCCCGTAGCGCGCGCGGTAGTCGGCGAGTTTCTGCCGATGGGCGGCGAGTTCGGGCTTGTCGGCCACATAGGCGAGCAGGTCGCCGAGGCGCGCGATCGCGATCGTCGGCAGGCCGTGTTCCGCGCTGAGTTCCTGCGTCGCCGACAGGCTGCCCTGGCCGCGTTCCTCGCGGTCGAGAGCGATCAGTACGCCGGCCGGCGTTGCGCCGGCCGCGCGGATCAGCGCCAGCGATTCGCGGATCGCGGTGCCGGCCGTGATCACGTCGTCGACGATCAGCACGCGGCCCTGGAGCGGCGCGCCGACCAGCAAACCGCCTTCGCCATGATCCTTGGCTTCCTTGCGGTTGTAGGCGAACGGCAGATCCCGGCCATGCTGCTCGGCCAGCGCCGCCGCGGTCACGGCGGCAAGCACGATGCCCTTGTAGGCCGGGCCGAACAGCATGTCGTATTCGAACCCCGCCTTCGCGGCGGCATCGGCGTAGGCGCGTCCCAGCGTCGCCAGCGCATTGCCGCTGTCGAACAGCCCGGCGTTGAAGAAATACGGACTGACGCGGCCGGACTTCAGCGTGAATTCGCCGAAGCGCAGCACATTGCGGGCGACGGCGAGATCGAGAAACGCGCGCTGGGATTCGAGCATGGCGGAGCTGGCAGTGAGAATTCCTGCGTAGTTTATCCGCGAATTTCCCGCGCGCGCCGCAGCCCCCTCTGCACGACGTGGATTGCTAACATCCGCGCACCGTCAACGCTCGCCTCCAATGACCATGCGCATCGTCAGCTTCAACGCCAACGGCATCCGCTCCGCCGCCACCAAGGGTTTCTTCGAATGGCTGCGTTCGCAGAAAGCGGATGTCGTCTGTGTGCAGGAGACCAAGGCGCAGGAAAACCAGCTGGTCGACCCGATGTTCCGGCCGGATGGGCATCACTGCTTTT
>DASWPR010000342.1:0-7098 GCA_036398455.1 Dokdonella sp. | reverse complement strand
CGCCGCGGTGCTCCAACTTGGCTGTTCGAACTCGCCTGTCGAAGCCCCGATGACCGATTCCAATCCGCTGCTCGAAACCACCGGCCTGCCGCGCTTCTCGGCGATCAAGCCGGAACATGTCGAACCCGCCGTCGATGCCGTGCTGGCCGACTATCGCCAGCGCATCGACGCCTTGCTCGCGAGCGATACGCCGCGCGATTTCGCGCATGTGCTGCTGCTCGGCGAAGAGCTGGAGGACCGCCTGAACCGGGCGTGGTCGCCGGTATCGCACCTGCACGGCGTCGCCGACAGCGAGGAACTGCGCAAGGCCTACGCGGCGGCGCAGGAGAAGATCGTCGAGCACTCCAGCGAACTTGGGCAGAACCGCGACCTGTATGCCGCCGTCAAGGCCGCCGAAGATGCACCGGCGACGCGCGCGCTGCCGCGCGCGGCGCGCACGCTGATCGAGCACGAACTGCGCGACTTCCGCATGTCCGGCGTCGCGCTGGAGGAACCGGCGCGCTCGCGCTTCCGCGAGATGGCGAGCGAACTCGCCAACCTGGCGACCGACTTCGAGAACGCGGTGCTCGATGCGACCGACGCCTGGAGCGAGACCTTGACCGACGAAGCGCAGCTCGCCGGCATTCCCGATTCCGGCCGCGCCGTGTTGCACGCCTACGCGCAGGAAAAGAAACTCGATGGCTGGCTCGTCACGCTGAAGCAGCCGAGCGTACAGGCGGTGCTGACCTACGCCGACGATCGCGAGTTGCGCGCGCGGGTCTATCGCGCGTACCAGACGCGCGCCTCGGACCAGGGCCCGAATGCCGGCACCTTCGACAATTCCGAACGCATCGAGAAAATCCTCGCGCTTCGCCACGAGGGCGCGCGCATGCTCGGCTTCGCCGATGCGGCGGAGGATTCACTGGCGACCAAGATGGCGCCGTCGCCGGATGCCGTGTTCGCGTTCCTGCACGATCTCGCCGCGCGCGCGAAGCCGGTCGCCCTGCGCGAACTGGCCGAGCTGCGCGCGTTCGCCGTGAGCGAACTCGGCATCGCCGACCTGCAGCCGTGGGACGTCGGCTACGCGTCGGAGAAGCTGCGCGAGCGCAAGTACGCGTTGAACGAAGAAGAGCTCAAGCCCTACTTCCCGCTCGATGCCGTGCTCGCCGGCTTCTTCGAGATCGTGCAGCGCGTGTTCGGTGTCAGCCTGCGCCAGCGCGACGGCGTCGACGTCTGGCACACAGACGTACGCTACTACGACCTCGTCGATGCGAATGGCATCGTGTTCGCCGGCGCCTACGTCGATCTCTACGCGCGCAGCGGCAAGCGCGGCGGCGCCTGGATGGATGTCTGCATCAATCGTTTCCGGCGCGACGGAGGAACGCAGCTTCCCGTCGCGTTCCTGACCTGCAATTTCGCGCCGCCCACGGCGGCGACGCCGTCGCTGCTGACGCACGACGACGTGCTGACCTTGTTCCACGAATTCGGCCACGGCCTGCATCACCTGCTGACCGAGGTGGACTACCCCGGCGTCGCCGGCATCAGCGGCGTCGAATGGGATGCGGTGGAGCTGCCGAGCCAGTTCATGGAGAACTTCGGCTGGCAGCGCGAGGCGCTCGACCTGTTCGCGCGCCACTACCAGACCGGCGCGCGCCTGCCCGATGAACTCTACGAGCGCATGCAGGCGGCGCGCTATTTCCAGGCCGGCCTGTTCCTCGTGCGCCAGCTCGAATTCGCGCTGTTCGATTTCCGCATCCACCGCGAGTTCGACCCGGCACGCGGCGCCCGCACGCTGGAGATCCTGCGCGAAGTGCGCGACGAAGTCGCCGTGCTGCATCCGCCGGAATGGCAGCGCTTCCCGCACGCGTTCACGCACATCTTCGCGGGTGGCTACGGCGCGGGCTACTACAGCTATCTGTGGGCCGAAGTGCTGTCGGCCGACGCATTCGAGCGCTTCGAGGAAGCCGGCGTATTCGATCGCGCGACCGGCGAGGCGTATCGCAAGGCGATCCTCGCGGTCGGCGGCTCACGCCCGGCGCTGGAGAGCTTCATCGAGTTCCGCGGGAGGGAACCGAAGCCGGATGCGTTGTTGAGGAGCTACGGGCTCGCGGCCTGATCGGCAGGGGCAAGTCCCCAGTGTGCCGCGGCGCGTCGACCATGGGTGGGCAGCAGCGGCGGCGATAGCCAACGTGTCAGATGAAAGGGCTGCGCCAACGGACGTCGCCGCGCGGCCGCAACTTGGCGCCGCCATCGAGCGTGTGCATCAAATCGCCCGCGAGCGGAGGCAGCCTCCGCAGGCGGGCGCGATCCTTTCCTGGATCGTGCTGCTCAGTCGAGCAGGTCGGCCGGCACGTTGCCGCCGTTGGCCGCGATGCGCGCCAGCACGGTCTTGTGCAGCCAGATGTTCATCTTGGCCGAATCGGCCATCAGCTCGGCCGGAATACCGAGTTCGTGCGCCAGCTCCTTGCGGGCCGTGAAGCTGCTGTCGATGTCGAGCAATTTCAGCAGATCGACGATCGAGGTGCGCCAGTTCAGTTTCTCCGGATTCTTGGCCGCGCGTGCTTCCAGCTGCGCCACGACATCGACCACGTCGATCGGCTTCGGTGCGGGTGGAGCCGCTGCCGGCGTGGGTGCCGCGGGTGTGGCGGGCGCGGAAGCCGTCGGCGCGGGCGCGGGTGTGGCCGCCTTGGCGGCGCCGAAACCCAGCGCGGAAAGAACTTTGTCGAAGATTCCCATCAGGCACTCCTGTTGTGGTGGTCGTATGTGAACCGTCGCGGCGCGGTGCGCGGCGACGACCGGCGCACTATGTAGCAGATCGAGTGCGTCGTGCCTGTCGCGTTACACGATGTATCGAATCAGTCGCCTCTGGTTGCAAAATGTTACTTATGTAGCATCCAAACGCCGCAAAAGTGGCCGCGCCAGGGTCCGCTTGAATAGCGTCACGGGCGTTGCGGTTCGATGTCGATCGATGCGTTCGAATGCTTCGAGGAAGCCAGCGCATTCAACCGTGCAACCGGCGAGGCGTATCGCCGATCGATCCGTGCGGCCGGCGCTCGGCGCGAGCGAGAGTCGAAACCGGATGCGCTGCGGCGCCGCCGTGGCTTTGCCTTCTGGAGCGCCGGCGCGCCGGTCAATGCATCGTCGGTATCTTGATCGGCGCACACGACTGCGACGCCGCGACGAGCGCATCCTGCGTGCGTTTCGTCAGCCGTGCCCGTGCCGCGGCGAGTTTCTCGTTTGCGGCGTCGATGGCCTGCGCACTCGCCGCCTTGTTCGCCTTCACCGCGTCCGCCGCGTCCTGACTCGCTGCGACGACGTTCTGCGCATCGGTGATCTTCTCATCGTGCGCATCCGGCGCAGCCTCCGCAGCGGGAGGGTCCATCACCGCTGCGAAGCGCTGCACGGCTTCGAGCGATTTGATGTCCTGGTTCAGCGCGCTGATCTGCGCTTTCGTCGCAACGCTCTCGTTCGCGGCCTGCAGCTGGGTCAGTTCCGCCTTCTTTTCCGCCAGCTGCGTCGTCATCGCCTTCAGCTGCGCGGAGCGCAACTTGTCCTCGCCGACGCGCGTGGTGCCGGCCTTGCTCAGCAGACTGGTGAGACCGGTCGAGAACGAGCAGACGTTGTGGTACATCAAGGCCTCCTCGATCGCTTCCTGCGGTGGATACTGGTTGAGGCCGCAGCTGCGTTTGGCGACGATCTGCGAGCGCATCTCGCTGCGCAGCGACTGGATCTCGCGCATCACCGCCGGCCCGATGTAGCCATAGTAGATTTCCGAATTCACCAGGCTGCGGGTGCCGCTGAACAGCGCGCTGCCGGCGGCCAGATTCGTTGCCGACCGTCCGGAGGCGACAGCGGCGCCGCCGGACAACACGGTCGTCAGCCAGCCGAGATCGAAGTTCAATCCGGCGTGCGTGCCGTAGATGCCGGCGATGTGCTTGTCGCAGATCTGGTCGGAGTAGGTCATCAGCTCGGCTTGCACCTCCGTGCGGCGCAGAGTGGGCGGAACCTTTGTCGGGCCGGCTTCGTCGTACGAGTTTTGTGCTGTCGCATCCTTCTTGAACTTGTGACAGTCCCCGGCGTTTGATTGCGCATAGTTGATCCACTCCTCCACCGAACAGTCCGGCACGATCACGTCGCGCTGATCGAACGGCACGGCCGGACGCTTCGAGCTGACCACCGGGTCGACCTGGCCTTGATCCTTGATCAAGGCCATGCAGCCGCTCACGCAGCACAGGCACAGGCACAACACCAACCGCGCCGAACCCGCAGCCGATCTGCTGCCGACATCCGTAGCTTTCATGACGACCTCCCGCGTGCGGCGCCATGGCGACGCGCATGTCGCATGGCCCTGCCTGGTCAGGAGTGCGCAGCGGAAGAAATCTCTCACCCGCGCGATGCCGGGCGTCGGCGCTGCTGCGGGCGACATACGCGCGCATCAATTTCAAACACGCGCTTCAATCTCAAATTCGATATCGATGTCGATATCAAGTGCGCTCGATCGTCGATGACAGGAGGAGCATCCTTCACCATGCCATCCGCGCCGATGCCGGCCCGGATTCGTTGCCTCAACTGCGCAGGGGGAAATTCATGAACGCCAATGCGACGAATCCAGTGACCGCTCTCCTGGAAGGCTACAAGGCCGCCGTGCATGCGAAGGATGCGGATGCGTTCGCGGCGCTGTACGACGCGAACGTCCGCGTGTTCGACATGTGGGGCGAATGGTCCCGCGAAGGGATCGACGCCTGGCGCGCGATGGCGGTCGGCTGGTTCCAGTCGCTCGCCAGCGAGCGGGTGATCGTCGGCGTGGACGACCTGCGGATGGAGCTGGCGGACGATCTGGCGACCGCGCAGGCGTTTCTCACCTACACGGCCGTTTCCGCCGAAGGCCGCGAACTGCGCTCGATGAACAATCGCCTGACCTTGGTCGCGCGCAGAAAGGAGGGCGCCTGGAAGATCGTGCACGAGCACACGTCGGCGCCGGCGGACTTCTCGACGTCCAAGCTCCTGCTTCGGCGCGCACCGCGCTGATCAGCGGAACGCGCGGAACACTTCGATCGCGCGCGCGATCGCCGCATCGTCGATATCCAGGTGGGTGACCAGCCGCACCGTCGGCAGATAGCCGATGCTCGCGCGCACATCGTGCGCTCGCAAGTGTTCGGCGAGCGCGCGCAGTCGCTCGGCGGCGACGTCGATGAAGACCATGTTGGTGTGCTGTCCGGCCACGGCGATGCCGTCGATGCCGCGCAGGCCCGCGGCGAGGCGTTCGGCGCGCGCGTGATCGTCGGCCAGGCGCGCGACATGATGATCCAGCGCATGCAGGCACGCCGCCGCGAGCAGGCCGGATTGGCGCATGCCGCCGCCGAGCATCTTGCGCCAGCGCTTGGCTTCGGTGATCAGCGCGGTGTTGCCGAGCAGGACCGAGCCGACTGGCGCGCCGAGTCCTTTCGACAGGCACACCGACACGCTGTCGAACGGCGCGGCGATCTCGCGCGGCGCCTTGCCGCTGGCGACGGCCGCATTGAACAGGCGCGCCCCATCGAGATGCACGGCGAGGCCGCGCGAGCGTGCCCAGTCGGCGGCGGCGATCACGTAGTCCTGCGGCAGCACGCGGCCATGCCAGGTGTTCTCCAGGGCGAGCAGGCGCGTGCGCGCGAAATGCGGATCGTCCGGCTTGACTGCCTTCGCCAGTGCGTCGAGCGGCAGCGTGCCGTCCGCGGCATGCACGATCGGCTGCGGCTGGATCGAGCCGAGCACCGCCGCGCCGCCGCCTTCGTACTTGTAGGTATGCGCCTCCATGCCGACCAGATATTCGTCGCCGCGGCGGCAGTGGCACATCAGTGCGATCAGGTTGCTTTGCGTGCCGCTCGGCACGAACAGGCCCGCCTCGAAGCCGAGTTCGCCGGCGAGGCGATCCTGCAGGCGCGCGACGGTCGGATCTTCGCCGTAGACGTCGTCGCCGACCGGCGCCGCCATCATCGCCGCGCGCATGGCGGGGGTCGGCTGGGTCACGGTGTCGCTGCGCAGGTCGATCGTCATGGCGGGCCTTGAGGTGGGCGAAAAGGAACAAGCGTAGCGACCGCGACGCTGCGAGCGCCAGCAGCGGTTTCGAATGAGCCGGCCCGGCGGCGGTTTCCGCGGCGATCGCGGCCGCGCCGCTGCGCGGTTGCCCAAGCATGCCCTTCGGGCCATGCGGGTGTCGGAGCGGCCCTCTACGATCGGCGGCACATTCGCCAACACAAGGTAGGGGTTGCCATGTCGAGCCGTCGCATCGGGCGCACGCCGCCCAGGCAGATATCCGCAGTGGACGCGGTCGTTCCAGCGCCATCGGTCCACATCGTTCGAAGCCGTGCGCTGGCCATCGGCCTCGCCCTGGTGGCCGCACCCGCCTACGCGCTGCACGGCATCGACGCCGGCGATATCGATCGCAACGCCGCCGCCTGCACCGATTTCTTCGACTTCGCCAACGGCGCGTGGCGCGCCAGCCATCCGATTCCGGACTACATGGATCGCTGGAGCAGGCGCTGGGAATCGGGCGAGATCAACAAGGAGCATGTGCGCGACATCCTCGCCGAGGTGTCGAAGCGGCAGGACTGGCCCGCCGGCAGTCCCGAGCAACTCTCCGGCGATTTCTATGCCGCCTGCATGGACGAGACCCAGGTGAACCAGCTCGGCGCCAAGCCGGTGCAGCCGCTGCTGGACGAAATCCGCGCGATCAAGACCAAGGCCGATCTGCAGCGCACGCTCGGCCATCTGCACGATGTCGGCGTAGCGGTGCCGTTCGGGGTTTCCGCTTCGCAGGATCTGCACGACCCGACGCAGGTGATCGCGCACATCGGCGCCGGCGGACTCGGCATGCCCGATCGCGACTACTACCTCAAGCCGGATGCGCGCTTCGTCGAGGCGCGCGCGAAGTACCGCACGCACGTGGCGAAGATGTTCGAACTCGCCGGCGCGAAACCGGCGGCGGCCGCGCAGGCGTCGGCGACGGTGTTCGCGTTCGAGAAACGCCTTGCCGAAGCGTCGCTCGACAACGTGGCCCTGCGCGACCCGCGCCAGCAGGATCACAAGACGGCGTTCGCCGACCTGGCGAAGCTGACGCCGGATTTCGACTGGAACGCC
>DASWPR010000341.1:0-6758 GCA_036398455.1 Dokdonella sp. | reverse complement strand
CGATTCGGTCAAGCCCGAGATCGTCTCCAACGACGGCAAGAGCGCCAAGGTCAAGGTGTCCTACACGCTGCTCGATTCGCCGCTCAGCACGCAGACCGAGATGGTCAACGTGGACGGCCGCTGGTATGGCAAGAATGCGGTCGAGAAGCTGCGCGAGCATGCGGCCGATGCCCCGGTAGCCCCGGCGGCGGACCCGGCCGTGACGTCACCCGCCAAACAGGGTTGATCGCCCTGCCGCGCGCGCACACGGCGCGCGCGGCACTAGACTGCAAGCATGAACGATTCGCTCTCGGCGCACGGCTCGGCGACCTCCGCGTCGGCGCCGGCCTGGCTCAATGCAATGGGCGCGCTGTTGCGGCCCTGGATCCGCATCCGGCGCGCGCCCGAGGATGTGCGCGCGCTGCTGCCGGACGACGCCCGCCCGACCGTCTACGTGGTCGAGCGCTATGGCCTTTCCGATACCCTGATCCTCGAACAGGCCTGCCTCGAAGCCGGCCTGCCCTCGCCGTACGCGGCAGCCGACCGTCTGCCGATCAAGCGGCGGCGCGCGGTCATCGCGCTGTCGCGGCGCCCGCGCCTGTTCGGCCGGCGTCCGCATCCGACCCGCTCGGAAACTCTCAGCCTGCTCGCCGATGGCGTGCGCGCCGATCCGGAAAAGGACGTGCGCCTGGTGCCGGTGTCGATTTTCGTCGGCCGCGCGCCGGCGCGCGAGTCGGGCTGGTTCAGCGTGCTGTTCTCCGAGAACTGGGTCGTCGTCGGCCGCTTCCGCAGGTTGCTCGCGCTGGCATTGAACGGGCGCGACACCCTGGTCCAGTTCGCCGCGCCGGTATCCCTGCGCGAAGTCATCGCAGACCAGTCCGACGCCGAACGCGGCGTGCGCAAGTTGCAGCGCGTCCTGCGCACGCATTTCCGGCGCATCCGCGCCGCGGTGATCGGGCCGGACCTGTCGCATCGACGCACGCTGATCGACAGCGTCGTCAATGCCGCGCCGGTGCAGCAGGCGATCGATGCGAACGCGAGCAGGGAAGGCATCGACCGCGACAAGGCCGCTGCGAAGGCGCGCGGTTTCGCGTGGGAGATCGCGGCGGACCAGTCGCACCTCGTCGTGCGCTCCTGCTCGTTCATGCTGACCGCGTTGTGGGAGAAGATCTACCGCGGCGTGGAGATGCATCACTTCGACAAACTGCGCGAGGTCGTGCCCGGCCATGAAGTGATCTTCGTGCCGTGCCATCGCAGCACCACCGACGACGCGCTGCTGCCCTATCTGCTGTATCGCAACGGCCTCGCCGTGCCGCACATTGCCGCCGGCGTGAACCTCAACCTGCCGCTGATCGGCTCGCTGCTGCGCCGTGGCGGTGCGTTCTTCCTGCGCCGCAGCTTCAGTGATCCGTTCTACTCGACGGTCTTTCGCGAGTACATGAGCCAGCTGATCGCGCGCGGCATTTCGCTGATGTACTTCATCGAGGGCGGCCGCTCGCGCACCGGCCGCACGCTGACGCCCCGCGGCGGCCTGCTGTCGATGACGCTGCGCAGTTTCCTGCGCCAGCCGCATCGTCCCGTCGTGTTCCAGCCGGTCTACATCGGCTACGAGAAGATCATGGAGGGCGAATCCTATGCCGGCGAGCTTTCCGGCAAGCCGAAGGAAAAGGAATCCTGGGGCAGTCTGATTCGCGGTCTCGGCGCGCTGCGCCGCAACTACGGCGCGGTGACGGTGAATTTCGGCGAGGCGGTATTCCTGAAACCGCTGCTCGACGAAATCGAGCCGGGCTGGAAAGAGGCGACCGTCGATCCCGAAGCGAAGCCGACGTGGTTGAAGTCGGCGGTCGATGTGCTCGGAGAGCGCATCCTCGTCAACATCAACCGTGCCGCGCATGTCAATCCGATCAACCTGCTCGCGTTGACGCTGCTGGCTACGCCCAAGCATGCGATGGCCGAGGCGGACCTGCTTGCCCAGCTCGAACTCTGCCGGGCGCTGCTGACCGAGCTGCCGTATTCCGACCGCGTCACGCTGACCCCGCTCTCCCCGGCCGAGATCGTTGCCTACGGCGAAAAGATGCAGTGGATTCGCCGCGTCGCCCACCCGCTCGGCGACGTCCTCACGGTCGACGAGAAGCCGGGCGTCCTGCTCAGCTACTTCGGCAACAACATCACCCATCTGTTCGCCACCGCGGCCTGGATCGGCTGCTGCTTCAACAACAATCGCCGTCTCTCGCGCGCTTCGATCCTGCGCCTGGGTCGCCTCGTCTATCCGTTCGTGCAGGCCGAACTGCTGCTGCCGTGGAGCGAGGACGAATTCGGTGCGCACATCCAGGCGACGCTGGAGTTCTTCCAGGCGCGCGGGCTGCTCACGACCGATACCGATGGGCGCATCGTCGAACGCGGCCCCGGCCAGAGCAATGGCGCATTCCGCCTGCGCACGCTGGCGCACACGCTGATGCCGGCGATCGAGCGCTACTACATCGGGCTTGCCCTGCTGGTGAAGAACGGGCCGCACACCCTGTCGGCCGCCGAGCTGGAGAATCTCAGCTATCTGACCGCGCAGCGCCTGTCGCTGCTGCACGAGATGAATGCGCCGGAATTCTTCGACAAGAGCCTGTTCCGCGGCTTCATCCAGAAGCTGCGCGAGCGCCGCGTGATCTCGGTCGACGACAACGGCAAGCTGGTGTTCGACGCCGAGCTCGAAGCGGTCGCCAAGGACGCACGCGTGATTCTCAGCCGCGAGATCCGCCACGGCATCCTGAAGCTCACGCCGGAAAAGCAGGCCGAGCTGACGCAGGCGGTCAAGAGCGAAACCGCTGCTCCTTGAGCCGCGGCGCGCGCCGGCGCCGCGTTCACAGGTGCTTGTAGAAAAACGTCGTCGCGCAGAATTCGCCGTCGGGCATCAGCGCGTATTTCGGCACGACGCCGACGCGCTGCCAGCCGGCGCGCGCGTACAGCCGTTCGGCATCGCCGCCGGTCACCGTATCGAGCACCAGCACGCTCTTCCCCTCCGCCCGCGCGGCATCGTCCAGCGCTTCCATCAGGCGCGATGCGATGCCACGGCGACGAGCGCTGCGGCGCACGAGCATCTTGGCGACGTCGGCCCGGTGCGGCTGGTTGTCGGGCAGCGACACGATCATCTGCACGGTGCCGAGCAGCTCGCCGGCCTCATCCTCGGCGATCAGCAGCACGCGTTCGCCGCGTGCGACTGCGTCGGCGACGTCGCGCCAGAAAGCGACCGCCTTGTCGCGCGGCAACGGCCGCATGAAACTCACCGATGCGCCGCCTTCGACGCAGTCGATGAGCACATCGGCGAGCGCCTCGACACAGGCGGCCGCCGCGCTGCCGTCGATGCGGCGTACGACTATTTCATCGGACACGCGCCCTCCCCGCCAACCGGCGTTTCACGCATCCAGATCCGGAATCAGCTTGTTCTCCATGTACGCGATCATGTCCTTCAGGCGCAGCTTGCGGATCTTCATGCGCTTGAGCTGCAATTCGTCGCAGCCGGGGCCGAGCGGTATGTGCGCGATCGCGGCATCGAGATCGCGGTGCTCGATCTTGAGTTCGGCGAGACGGCGGACGATGGCGGCCTGATCTTCTGTGAACATGACGACACTCTGGGACGCATCGAGTGTAGCGCCAGCCCGTGCAATCCGGCGATGCGCGCGCGAGTCAGGCGGTGGGGCTGGCGGCGGTCGGCGCGGCGCGCCGGCGCCACAGGAATTCGAAGCGCGGATCGGAGCGCGCGGCGATGGCGGCGGCGAGTTCGCCGAAGCGCGAGATCACCGCGTCGCAATCGATCTCGCCGATCGGACGGCCTTCGGTGTAGCCATAGTCGACCAGCACTGCGGCCATGTCCGCAGCACGGGCCGCCTTGGCGTCGTTGGCCGAATCGCCCAGCATCACGCAGGCGTGCACGTCCACGCCGAGCAGATGGGCGGCATGCCACAACGGCTCGGGTTGCGGCTTGCGCTGCGGCAACGCCTCGCCGCCGAGCACGAACTCGAAATAGCCGGCGAGCCCAAAGCGCGCCAGCACCGTGTCGGACGCCTGCTGCGGCTTGTTCGTCACGCACGCGAGACGCAGGCCGAGCGCGCGAAACGCGTCGAGCCCTTCGGTCACTCCGGCGTACAAGCGCGTGCGGCGGCCATTGACCGCCGCGTAGGCGGTATCGAACAGGGCACGCGCGCGCAGATGCAGATCGGCATCGATGCGACCGTCGCGATCACCGCTGAGCGCGCGATGCAGCAGGATGTCGACGCCCTGCCCGACGTAGCCGGCGACGACATCCTGCGCGACCGGCGCGTGGTCGAGCTCGCGCAGCACCGCATTCACCGCGTCCGCGATGTCCGGCACCGTGTCGAGCAGGGTGCCGTCCAGATCGCACAGGATCGCCGCGACTGGCGCGCGCGTCTGCGGCTGCGGATTCAGGCGGCCTCCGCGTAACGCTTGGCGAGCTTTTCCAGCGGCACCGGCTTGATCTTGGCCGCGCGGCCAGCACTGCCGAACGCTTCAAAGCGCAGTTTGCAGATCTGCCGTGCGGCGGTCACCGATTCCTTGAAGAACTTGCGCGGATCGAACTCGCTCGGGTCTTCGGCCAGCGCACGGCGGATCGCGCCGGTCATCGCCAGGCGGATGTCGGTGTCGATGTTGATCTTGCGCACGCCGTGCTTGATGCCTTCGACGATGGCCTCGACCGGCACGCCGTAGGTTTCCGAAATCGTCCCGCCGTACTGGCGGATGATCGCCAGCCAGTCCTGCGGCACCGACGAGGAGCCATGCATGACCAGATGCGTGTTGGGGATTCGCGCATGGATCGCCTTGATGCGCTCGATGTCGAGAATGTCGCCGGTCGGCGGACGCGAGAACTTGTAGGCGCCGTGCGAGGTACCGATCGCCACGGCGAGCGCATCGACGCCGGTCTTGGCGACGAAGTCGGCCGCTTCCTCGGGATCGGTCAGGAGCTGCGAGTGATCGAGCAGGCCGGCGGCGCCGCTGCCGTCCTCTTCGCCGGCGCTGCCGGTTTCAAGCGAACCGAGACAGCCGAGCTCGCCTTCGACCGACACGCCGACCGCATGCGCCATGTCGACGACGCGGCGCGTGGTGGCCACGTTGTATTCGAACGTCGACGGCGTCTTCATGTCTTCCTTCAGCGAGCCATCCATCATCACGCTGGTGAAGCCGGAGCGGATCGACGCCTGGCACACCGCGGGACTCGCGCCGTGGTCCTGATGCATCACGATCGGAATGTGCGGGTACTGCTCGACCGCCGCCTCGACGAGCCGGCGCAGGAACGCCTCGCCCGCGTATTTGCGCGCGCCGGCCGAGGCCTGCAGGATCACCGGGCTGTCGACTTCGTCGGCGGCCTGCATGATCGCGTGGATCTGCTCCATGTTGTTGACGTTGAACGCCGGCAGCCCGTAGGCATTCTCGGCGGCGTGGTCGAGCAGTTGCTTGAGTGAAACGAGGGCCATGACGTTTGCTCCCGCAATGAAGAATTCGTATGTGTTGCAGCGGCGCTCAAAACCGAAGCAAGCCCCGCCTGCTCGGCGTCACCGATCTTCCGACGTCATTCCCGCGCAGGCGGGAATCCAAGTTGCTCTTGTCGCGCGCTTGAATCTTGTCGCGGGATCAAGATGGATTCCCGTTTTCGCGGGAATGACGGCAAGGGTCTTACGGAACTCCCGCGCCGCGTGCCGCCTCGGCGACTTTCTCCGGCGTGAAGCCGAAGAATTCGAACAGCTTCGGAGCCGGTGCCGATTCGCCGAAGCGATCGATGCCGACGACGGCGCCGTCGCTGCCGACGTACTTCCACCACAGCGCCGTGGTGCCTGCCTCGACGGCAATCTTGCGCACATCGCGCGGCAGCACGCTGTTGCGATAGTCGGCGGACTGGCGGTCGAACGACTCGGTCGACGGCATCGATACGACGCGCGTGCGGATGCCTTCGCCGGCGAGAATCTTCTGCGCCTCGAGGGCGAGGCCGATCTCCGAACCGGTCGCGATCAGGATGCGCTGCGGCGTGCCGCCTTCGGCTTCGGCAAGGACGTAGCCGCCGCGCTCGATGTCGGCGATCTGCGCATCGCTGCGCGGTACGAACGGCAGGTTCTGGCGCGACAGGATCAGTGCCGTCGGCGCCTGCTTGCGTTGCAGTGCGAGTTTCCACGCGACCGCCGCCTCGACCGTGTCGCAGGGGCGCCATACTTCCAGGTGAGGGATCAGGCGCAGGCTCGACACGTGTTCGACCGACTGGTGCGTAGGGCCGTCTTCGCCGAGGCCGATCGAGTCGTGCGTGAACACATGGATCACGCGCAGGTTCATCAGCGCGGCCATGCGGATCGCATTGCGGCTGTAGTCGCTGAAGGTGAGGAAGGTGCCGCCGAACGGGATGTAGCCGCCGTGCAGCGCGACCCCGTTCATGATTGCCGCCATGCCGAATTCGCGCACGCCGTAGCTGATGTAGCGGCCGGCGTGATCGGGCTCCAGCGTTTTTGCATTCTTCCACAAGGTCAGATTGGAATGCGTCAGGTCGGCCGAGCCGCCGAGCATTTCCGGCACGACCGGCGCGAGCGCCTCGATCGCGTACTGGCTGGCCTTGCGCGACGCGACGGTCTCCGCCTTCGCATTCGCGTCCGCGATCAGCTTCGCGGCGATGTCGGCGAAGTTCGCCGGCAGCTCGCCGGCAAGGCGGCGCGAGAATTCATCGGCGAGGCCGGCGTTCGCCGACTTGAATGCATCGAAGCGCTTCGTCCACTCCGCCTCGAGCGTCTTTCCGC
>DASWPR010000340.1:0-2256 GCA_036398455.1 Dokdonella sp. | reverse complement strand
TCGCGTCGTCGACGCGGAACAGGCGCACCTCTGAATCGGGCTGGCCGAATGCGGGGCGGCCGACGTAGAGCACGTCCGGCAGGCGCTCGATTTCGATGGTGCCATCGACTGAGAGGTCGGGACGCGCGCCGGTCGGCAGCTTGCCGGTCAGTTCGACGTCGACCTGCACGGTGCCGTTCTGCACCGCCGGATCGACGCGCAGCACCTTTCCGTCGACGATGCCGTTGCGCGTATCGACCTTGACCGGCTGGTCGAGCGCAATGTCCTTGGCCTGGGTCTCGGCGACATGCAGTTCCGCCATCAGCTCGCCCGGCCGCGCGACGCGCGCGAGATTGGCGCCCACCGCGACCTGCTGGCCTTCCTCGACCGGCACGCGCTGCAGCACGCCGGCGATGCCGGCGCGCACATGCAGCGCCTCGGCCTGGCGCTGGCGCAGTTCGCGCGTGCTGACGAGCTGGTCGAAGCGTGCCTTTTCAGCCGCCAGCTGCGCGGCGATATTGCGGCCGAATTCAGCCACGCGCTGCTGCTCGATGTCGACGCGGTTCTTCAGTTGTTCGAGCGTGATCAGGGTCTTCTTGTACTGCACCGCCGGGATGACGCCTTTCTCGGCGACCGGCTTCTCCGCTTCGGCCTGCATGCGCGCAGCCTGGAAATCGCTGTTCGCCGCGGCCAGGGCGGACTGTTCGTCGAGCAGCCTGGACTTGAGGTCGGTGCGCTTGGCGGCAAGATCGGATTCGGCGGCAGTCACCGCGGTCTTCGCGGCGAGCAGCTGGTCGTCGACTTCGGGGTTGCCGAGTTCGAGGATGATCGTGTCGGCCTGCACGGCGGCGCCCGGCTTGACCACGATGCGCTCGACATGGGCGGCGGTTTCGGCGGCGATCCAGCGGATTTCCTTCGGCACCAGGGTGCCGGGGCCGCGCACTTCGCGCAGCAGTTCGCCGCGCTTGACGGTATCGATGAGGACGCTGCTGCGCTCGATCGACGGCAGCGCCGGCCCGAGTTTGGCGAGGCCGACCCCGGCGACGGCGAGCAGCGCGACGACGGCGGCGGCGATGAGGAGCTGGCGGCGCTGCTTGCGCTTCTTGAGTTCGGGGCGGGCGATATCCATGCGCTGGTAGAGCAGGGAGCGTGCCAGCGCTCCCAGCCGCCCGCATCGCTCGCCGTGCCGGCGCCCAATCTGTCGTCATTCCCGCGAAAGCGGGAATCCAAGTGCTTGTTTTCAATGGATGCCCGCGCTTGCGGGCATGACGTCGAGCCGCTTGATGATGTCCACGCCAACCGCCGGCCGAACAGGTCGAGTGTCCGCGATCGGACGCTCTGGCGATCGGAATCGTTCAGCGGCCTTGTTCGCTAGAACGGCAGATCCACGGCCGCACACAGGTAGTCGATCATCGGCGCGACCCGCTTGAAGGTGTCGACGACGACGGGCAGCAGTTCCGTCGACGTCGCCACGCTGTCCGGAAAGTTCTGGCCGGCGGCGAAATTCTTGCGCTTGATGTCGTCGATCAGCTCGTGCGCCGGATCGAAGCCGCGCGGCGGACGGCTGAGGCTTTCGCCCCAGAATTCGAAGCGCTCGCGGAACGCCTTGGCGTGCGCGGCTTTTTTCCACGCGGCCGGGTTGTCGGCGAGGAAGTCGCGGATCTTCTTCAGCGTGGCCGGTTCCGGATGCCAGATGCCGCCGCCGGCGAAACAGTCGCGCGGCTGCAGGTGCATGTAGAAGGAGGGCGCTTCGATCTCGCGGCGACGCTCGTGGCCGAAGCGCGCGCCGGCCCAGGTCTTGTAGGGCGTCTTGTCGTTGGCGAAGCGCGTGTCGCGATGGATGCGGAACAGCGAGCCGCCCTGCGCACGCGCATCGGCGCGGTAGTGCGGGCTGATCTTCGCGAGCGGCGCGGCGAGGTCGGCGATCAGGCGCAGGTAGGGCCCGCGCAGCACATCCTCGTAGCGCGCCTTGTTCGCGGCGAACCATTCGCGGTTGTTGTTCGCCGCGAGGTCGCGCAGGAACTTGAACGTGGCAGGGCTGAAGTAGGCGGTTTTCATCGATCGCGCCGCAGGCAGGGGACGCGGATTATCCACGTTTCCGCCAGCCCGGCGCGCGCCGCGCCGTCAGCCCTCGACCGTCACGTAGACGAGGGTCTGGTTGAGCAGCTGGTAGGCGACCTCGCCGAACGTCATCGGGCCGAGCATCTTTTCGACGCGCTTGCCTTCGAGGTCGCAGTACAGATAGTTCAGCACGCAGTTGCAGGCGAACGTGACGGC
>DASWPR010000339.1:0-15897 GCA_036398455.1 Dokdonella sp. | reverse complement strand
TGCGTTCGACTACGGTATCGTCGACGAGCAGATCGAGCACGCGCGCAAGACGCCCGCGGCGCAAGGCGATCGGTTAGCGCACCGGCAGATCGCCGCTGCGCACCGCTTCGGTGATAGCGCCCGCCTTGCCGCCGGCGATGGCGATGAACAGGGCGCTGGCGCGTTCTAGCGCGAGACGCGGCAGCTCCGGATCGACGCCGCGCTCGAAGCGATGCGACGCATCCGTATGCAGGCCGAGCTTGCGCGCGCGGCCCATGATCGCGCCCGGCGCGAAGTGCGCGCTCTCCAGGAACACGTGGCGCGTCGCGTCGGTCACGCGCGAGTCGTAGCCGCCCATCAGGCCGGCCAGCGCCAGCGGTCCGCGCGCATCCGCGATCAGCAGGAATTCCGGATCGAGCCGCGTCTCGCTGCCGTCGAGAATCTTCAGCGACTCGCCGGCGCGCGCACGGCGCACGCTGATCGGGCCGCCATCCAGCGCATCGTTGTCGAACGCGTGCAGCGGCTGGCCGAGTTCGAGCATCACGTAGTTGGTCACATCGACGATCGCGCTGATCGGACGCAGTCCGCTGCGGCGCAGGCGTTCGGCCATCCACAGCGGCGTCGGCGCGGACGCATCGATGCCCTCGATCACGCGGCCGAGATAGCGCGGGCAGTCCGCGCCGGCGTCCAGGGTCACGCTGCGCGCGAGAGCGCTCGCCTCGGGCACGGCGCCGACCGCCGGCGGATGGAACGCACTGCCGAACAGCGCTGCCGTATCGCGCGCCAGACCGTGCACGCTGAGGCAGTCGGGCCGGTTCGGCGTGAGCTTGATCTCGATGCTCGCGTCGGGCAGGCCGAGATAGCTCGCGAGCGGCGTGCCGGCCTGCGCGTCGGGCGGCAGTTCCATCAGCCCGGACGCATCGGCGTCGATGCCGAGTTCCTTCGCCGAGCAGAGCATGCCGTTCGACTCGACGCCGCGCAGCGCAGCCCGCTTGATCTCGACGCCGTTCGGCAATGTCGCGCCGA
The DNA here is from genome assembly GCA_036398455.1 of Dokdonella sp. Taxonomy (GTDB): domain Bacteria; phylum Pseudomonadota; class Gammaproteobacteria; order Xanthomonadales; family Rhodanobacteraceae; genus Dokdonella_A. Next base: position 14,892 of record DASWPR010000339.1, on the reverse strand, counting down.
TCGTCGCCAGCGGCGCCTTCAGGCCGAGGCGCGCATTCGGCGCACCGCAGACGATCGTCAATGCGGCGCCGCTGCCCGCCGCGACCTGGCAGACGCGCAGCTTGTCGGCGTTCGGATGCGGCTCGCAGCCGATGATCTCGCCGACGACGACGCCGTCGAGCGCGGCGCCAAGCGCTTCGACACCCTCGACTTCCAGACCGGCCATGGTCAGCCGGTGCATGAGTGCGTCCCGGTCGACGGCGATGTCGACGAGTTCGCGCAGCCAGTTTTCGGAGAATTTCATTTCGTATCCATTCCCTTCGCTCGTCATTCCGGCCGAAGCCGGAGTCCCTGCGCGCTTGGCAGAGCCATGAAACCGGATCCCGGCGTTCGCCGGGACGGCGCATTCAAGTCAGGCGAACTGACGCAGGAACCGCAGGTCGTTCTCGAAGAATTGCCGCAGATCGTTGACGCCGTAACGCAGCATCGCGAAGCGCTCGCCGCCCATGCCGAACGCGAAGCCGGTATAGCGCTCCGGATCGATCTGGCAGGCGCGCAGCACGTTCGGGTGCACCATGCCGCAGCCGAGCACCTCGAGCCACGAGGTGGCGCCGTCTTCGCGATCCCAGCGGATATCCACTTCGGCGCCGGGTTCGACGAACGGGAAATAGCTCGGCCGGAACCGCATCTCGAAGTCGCGTTCGAAAAACGCGCGGACGAACTCGGCGAGCGTGCCCTTGAGGTCGGCGAAGCTGACGTCCTCGCCGATCAGCAGGCCTTCGATCTGGTGGAACATCGGCGAGTGCGTCTGGTCCGAATCGCTGCGGTAGACCTTGCCGATCGAGATCAGGCGGATCGGCGGCGTACGCCCGGTCGCGGCGCGAATCTGCACCGGCGAGGTATGCGTGCGCAGCAGGCGTCCGTCCGGAAACCAGAATGTGTCGTGCATCGTGCGCGCCGGATGGTCCGGCGGGAAATTCAGCGCTTCGAAGTTGTACCAGTCGGTCTCGATCTCGGGACCGTCGGCAAGTTCGTAACCGAGCCGGGCGAAGATCTCGACGACGCGGTCGAGCGTGCGCGTGATCGGATGCAGGCCGCCACGCCCGGCGCGCCGGCCGGGCAAGGTCACGTCGATGCGCTCGGAGGCGAGGCGTCGATCGAGTGCGATCTGCTCCAGCTGCACCTTGCGCGCGGAGATCGCGTCGGCGAGACGCTCCTTGGCGCGATTGACCTCGGCGCCGCGGGCTTTCTTTTCCTCCGGCGGCAGCGTGCCCAGCGCCTTCAGCGCGGCCGTGACGATGCCGTTCTTGCCGAGCAGCGCAACGCGCGCGGCATCGAGTGCGTCGAGCGTCCCGGCCGCCTCGATCGCTGCCAGCGCTGTTCCGACTTCCGCTTCGAGTTCACCCATCGGTCACTCCGAACTATTGCGTCAATCCCGCGCGCGCGGGAATCCAGTTTGACTTGATCGCGACCGCACGCAGCCGATGGATGACCGGCTTCGCCGTGGTGACGCGCCACCCGCGCGTGGCAATGACGTCGATCGCACGACCCGCTTCCCGATCCGCACAGACGAAAACGGGGAGGAAGCCAAGCCTCCTCCCCGCGTGATCCCGCTTCTACGTTGAACGCGCGGCCATGGATGGCCGCTTCCCGGTCTTCGCGTTCAAGGATGAACGTAAAAACAGAGGACGAACGCAGAAACTACGCTGCCAGGCTGGCCTTGGCCTTTTCCGCCAGCGCCGCGAACGCCTTGATATCGTGCACGGCGATGTCGGCCAGCACCTTGCGGTCGAGCGTGATGCCGGCCTTCTTGAGGCCATTCATCAGACGGCTGTAGGACAGACCGAACTGGCGTGCACCCGCGTTGATGCGGACGATCCAGAGCGCGCGGAAATTGCGCTTCTTCTGCTTGCGGCCGATATAGGCGTACTGGTGCGCCTTGGTGACCGCCTGCTTGGCGACGCGGAAAACCTTGCGGCGCGCGTTGTAGTAACCCTTGGCCTTGCCGAGGATCTTCTTGTGCCGACGGTGGGCGATGACGCCACGTTTGACTCGTGCCATGTCTCGTCCTCCTTATGCGTACGGCAGCATGCGCGCAACTCGACCGGAGTCTTCCTTGCGCACGTGGTTGGTGGCACGCAGACCGCGCTTACGCTTGGTCGACTTCTTCGTGAGGATGTGGCTCTTGAACGCGTGGCCGCACTTGAACTTGCCGGACGCGGTCTTGCGGAACCGCTTGGCAGCGGCCCGATTGGTTTTCATCTTGGGCATGACGCTTTCCTTTGGTTTGTCTTCATTACTGGCGCGAGCGGCGGCGAACCGCGCTTTCCATCCTGCTCGTTCCGGCTTGTATGGCCCTCGAGGGGCCGGCTCCTGCTTTTGAACCCCCGCCTCCAGACAGCATCGCGCTGCTGGCAGACGGGTTCGAAACTCCTCGCGCCGAAGCGAAAGGGAGGTCGATCTCAGTGTGTCGCGCCGTGCGGTCCACCCATCCGGACGAACCGCGCGGCTTTGTTGCTTCAAGTCTTGGTCAGGTCTTCTTCTTGGGCGCGATCATCATGACCATCAGACGCCCTTCCATCCTCGGGTACTGCTCGATCACCGCTTCCTCGGTGATGTCGGCCGCGATCTTCTTCACCATCGCGTCGCCGAGTTCCTGATGGGCCATCTCGCGACCGCGGAAACGGATCGTGATCTTGACCTTGTCGCCTTCCTCCAGGAAGCGCCGCAGATTGCGCATCTTGATCGCGTAATCGCCGATATCGGTGGTCGGGCGGAACTTCAGTTCCTTGATCTCGACCTGCTTCTGCTTCTTCTTCGCCGCGTGCGCTTTCTTCTGGTTTTCGAACTTGAACTTGCCGAAATCCATGATCCGGCACACCGGCGGATCGCCATTGGGCTGGATTTCGACCAGATCGAGCCCGGCCTCCTGCGCCATGGCCAGCGCTTCATCGCGGGACAGGATGCCGACCTGTTCTCCTTCGGCGCCAATCACACGTACTCGCGGAACGCGAATTTCCAGGTTCCTGCGGTTCGCTTTGTTGTCGGTGGCGATACTTCGATCCTCCAAGGAGAAATGTTCCCGCGCGCGCCAGGGTCAGGACCTGGCACTCTCGGATTTGAGGCGTTCCGCGAAGCTGGCGATAGGCATCGAACCCAGGTCTTCGCCGGCGCGCGTACGCACGGCAACGGCTCCCGCATCCTTTTCCCGGTCGCCAACGACCAGCAGATAGGGAACCTTGTCCAACGTGTGTTCGCGGATTTTATAGCCGATCTTCTCATTTCGCAAATCGGCCTCCACGCGGAAACCTTGCGCGACAAGGGTTTGCGCGACTTCGCTCACAAAATCGCCCTGGGCGTCGGTGATGTTCATGACGACAGCCTGAACGGGGGCCAGCCAAGGCGGGAAAGCGCCGGCGTGATGCTCGATCAGGATGCCGATGAAACGCTCCATCGAGCCGACGATGGCCCGGTGCAGCATGACCGGGTGGCGGCGCTGGCTGTGCTCGTCGACGTATTCGGCGCCGAGGCGCTCGGTCATCATGAAATCGACCTGCATCGTGCCGAGCTGCCAGGAACGCCCGATCGAGTCCTTCAGGTGGTACTCGATCTTCGGGCCGTAGAACGCGCCCTCGCCCGGCAGTTCCTGCCATTCCACGCCGCAGGCACGCAAGGCCGAACGCAAGGCGTTCTCGGCCTTGTCCCAGGTTTCGTCGGTGCCCAGGCGCGGTTCGGGCCGCAGCGCGATCTTGATCTGGATGTCCTCGAAGCCGAAGTCGGAATAGACCTGCAGCGCCTGCCGGTGGAACGCGGTCACTTCGGCCTCGATCTGGTCCTCGGTGCAGAAGATGTGGCCGTCGTCCTGGGTGAACGCGCGCACGCGCATGATGCCGTGCAGGGCGCCGGACGGCTCGTTGCGATGGCAGCCGCCGAATTCGCCGTAGCGGATCGGCAGGTCGCGGTAGCTGTGCAGGCGGCTGTTGAAGATCTGGATATGGCCGGGGCAGTTCATCGGCTTCAGCGCATAGGTGCGCTTTTCCGACTCGGTGAAGAACATGTTCTCGTGGTAGTTGTCCCAGTGGCCGGACTTCTTCCACAGGCTCACGTCCATGATCTGCGGCCCGCGCACTTCCTGATAGCCGCTGGCGGTGTAGACGCCGCGCACGTAGCGTTCGACCGCCTGCCAGATCGCCCAGCCGCGCGGATGCCAGAACACCATGCCGGGCGCTTCTTCCTGCATGTGGAACAGGTCGAGCTGCTTGCCGAGCTTGCGGTGGTCGCGCTTCTCGGCCTCCTCGATGCGCACGATGTAGGCATCGAGCTGCTTCTTGTCGGCCCACGCGGTGCCGTAGATGCGCTGCAGCTGCTCGTTCTCCGCATTGCCGCGCCAATAGGCGCCGGAGATGCGGGTCAGCTTGAAGGCCTTCAGGAAACGCGTGTTCGGCACGTGCGGACCGCGGCACATGTCGACGTATTCCTCGTGGTAGTACAGGCCCATCGCCTTTTCGTCGGGCATGTCCTCGATCAGACGCAGCTTGTAGTCCTCGCCGCGCGCCTTGAACACCTCGATGACCTCGGCCCGCGGGGTCACCTTCTTGATGACCTCGTAGTCCTTGTCGATCAGCTCGCGCATGCGCTGCTCGATCGCGGCCATGTCGTCCGGGGTGAAGGGGCGCTGGTACCAGATGTCGTAGTAGAAGCCGTCGTCGATGACCGGGCCGATCACCATCTTCGCGTCCGGGTACAGCTGCTTGACCGCGTGGCCGACCAGATGCGCGCAGGAGTGGCGGATGATCTCGACGCCTTCGGCATCCTTCGGCGTGATGATGCGCAAGCTGGCGTCGTGGTCGATGCGATCGCTGGCATCGACAAGCTTGCCGTCGACCGCGCCGGCGACCGTGGCCTTGGCCAGGCCGGCGCCGATGGAGGCGGCTACTTCAGCGACGCTGACGGGATGCTCGAACGGCTTCTTGCTGCCGTCTGGAAGAGTGATATTGATCATGGGAAGGCTTCTTTCGAACAACAAAAAGGGCGCAAAGCGCCCTCTGGGTAGCTTCGCGCGACAAGGGACTCAGCGTGGGAACGTTCGCGTGCTCATGTCACACCCTCGACCCGCGGTTGCGCGTGGCCACCCGTAGCAGGATTCGCGCGCGCGGACTGCCGCGAGCAACCCCGCAACGCTAGTGCAGACACCGGGAACTGTCAACGTCGCACGTGCGCCCACGCGGCCCATTCGGAATGACCCCGCGCAGGCCGGACGCGGCCTGCGCGGAGATTCAAACCCCGGCCAGCCGCGCCCTCACGGCCCATCGAATCCGTTGGCGAAGATGCGGTCGGTCAGCACGTGGAAGCCGATCGTGGCGCTGGCGCCGAGGTGGGAACCGTCACCGGCATAGTTCGCCGCCAGCGAGGTCACCGCCGGCGACGCCAGGGTGATCGTGCAGCGGGCGACGCCACTGGCATCGGTGCCGGCACTGCAGGTGCCGCCGGCCAGCGTGAAGTCGATCGCGGCACCGGCGATCGGCGCCGGCGGCGTGAGCGAGCGGTCGAGCAAGGTCGCCTGGACGTGCGCCTGTGCGCCGGTGGCACCGGTCTGGTCACTGCCGTTCAAGCTGAGATAGCTCGTGTGCGCGCCGCTGGTCCAGGTGACGTGCACGCGATTGGACGAGACGAGCTGACCCTCCAGCGTCGCGTAGGCGACCAGATCGTCCTCGCCGGCTTCGGCGCCGACATAGGTGAACCCTATGCCGACGCCGAAACCGGTCGCGACGATGCGCTGCAGCGAATTCGCCCCCTGCACGATGACCGTGACCGGCGTGCCGACCGGCGGATCGGAATGCGGGAAGGTGATGTTGAACGTCTGCCCGGTGCCCTGTGCGCCGATCGCCGGGCCATTGTTGTTCGGCGTGGCGACGATCGAGGGGTTCGGCAGCAGCTGCGCCGGCAGCGGGCAGCTGCCGTCGGCATTGGCGAGGCGATACACGGCGACGCCGGCATTGAGATAGATGCAGCCGTCGGGGCCGATCAGCCGTGGCGCACCTGCACCGGTTTCTTCGAGAAGGCCGCCGCTGAAGACCGGCGAGGGCGTGGTGAGATCGTAGACGGCGACCGACTGGCTGAAGCCACCGATCCCGCTCGCGCCGACCATCAGGCCGCCGGCACCGCCACCGGCGGCGCTGCCGAGCGGCGTCACCGCGAAGGTCGAAGACACCCCGAGCGGCGTCACCGTCGCCGGCTGCGGCTGATTCGTGCCGCTGATGGCGTCGACGCTGGCGACGACCGAGTTGTAGCCGTAGACGACATACATCGTGCCGTCCTGCGCAAACCCGATGGACCCGTTCGGCGATGCGTGCGAGGTCGCATAGATCGATGTGGCCGGACTGGCGCCTCCCGGATCGGCAACGCGCCAGATCGAGGCATCGTCCGAACCGGCGCCGAAGCAGCCGTCGCTGATGAACAGGTCGCCGCTGAGCGGGTCGGTATTCATGCTGAACGGGCATTTGAGATTGCCCGCAATCGGCGTGGCCGCGCCGTTGCCGGTATTGATCCTGAGCACTGCGCCGGTGGTGAAATCGCCGCTGGTGGCGATGCGCGAACCGTAGAGCGCGCCATCGCTGAAGGCGAGCGCGGTGATGCCGGGGCCGATCGGCGTCGTGGTGATGCGCGTGGATGCATCGGCGACGCCGCCGCCGGCGGGGATCGCGTAGATGTCGCCGGTGACATAGTCGGCGGCGAACAGGCGGCCGCTGGCATCGAAGGCGATGCCGGTCGCACCGATGCAGCCGCCGAGCGTGATGTTGCCGAAATTGACGCCGTTCTGCGTCGGGAAGCCGCTCGCGTAGAGCGAAATCGCAAAGCCCGGCGCGGCGATCGGCGCAGTCACGGCGCCGCAACCGACGCCATCGCTGAAATTGACGTTCGCAACGCCGGGTACCGGCAGGTCGCCGTCGGTCGCGTCGATCGCCGTGAAGGCGACCACTTCGGTCGACTGGTCGGAAACGCTGAAGATCGCCTCGCCATTCGCGTCGGTCGCGGCCGGATTGTCGCCGAGGATCAGCGCATGACCGTTCTGCGCGAGCTGCACCTGCTTGCCGGCGACGCCGCGGCCGAGCGCATCGTGAAGCGTCACGGTGACCGTGCTGGTGGCGACGCCGTCGGCAGTCTGGTCGAGCGGGAATGCACTGACGCTGCCGCTGTTCGCCGGCGGCGCGATGAACGGCAGCGACGGCGTCGTCGCCAGCGTGACGCCGTCGGTGCTGTCCGTCGCCGCGAAGGTCAGTTCCTCGGCCACCAGGTCGGTGACCTTGAAGACGGCCACGCCGTCGCTGCCGCTGACGGCGCTCGCCGGCGCGATCGTGGCATGGTTGCCCGCATTGGCCGCCAGGCTCACCGTCTTGCCCGCGACCACGTTGCCGTCGGCATCGAGCAAGGTGACGATGATGACGCCCGGACTCGTCCCGTCCGCCGCAACGCCATAGCTCGTCGTGAAGGGCGCGACGGGCGGGGCGGTCGCCAGGATTTCCGACACGCTGGCCGACGGCGTGCCGGCGGTCATGCCCTGCAGCAGCAGGTTCAGCGCCGAAACGTTCGGCGAACCGAGACCGACATGGGCGAAATCGCTGCCCATCGAACCGGCGCTGTGGAAACCCTCTCCGCCGGCCAGCGGATACAGGCTGGCGTTGGCGAAACCCAGCGGGCTGCCGCGCGCCTGGTTCAGCAGCGCGGTGAACGCGGCCCACACCGGCGTGGAAAGACTGGTACCGCCATAGAGATAAGGCGTCGGGCAGCCACCCGCGTCGGCCTGGCAGATGATCAGGCCCGTGTTCGGATCCGCATTCGCGGCGACATCGGGAACCGAGCGCCGCGCCGATGTCGTGAAGCCATCCTGGTACGCGGGGCGCGCAAAGAACCGGCTGGTGCCGAAGCCGCCCTGCCCGGTCTGCGGCGTGCTGGCGCTGCCGTCCCACCAGGTCTCGCCGCGATAGATGCCGCCGGCGCCCGCAGCCAGAGAGGTTCCACCGACCGCGGTGATGTGCGGCGCGGTCGCCGGCACGGCCGCCGTATTGGCGGCACCGTCGAGGCAGGTGCTGCCGCTGTCGCCACTGCCCGAATACACGCTGATGCCGCTCGCCGCGGCGGCCTGCAGGATGGATTCGATGCTCTCCACATCGGCTTGCGAGGTCTGGTCCTCGCAATAGGCCCAGCTGTTGCTGATGATGTCGACGCCATCGTTGAGCATGCGGTTGAACACGTTCTGGAAGCTCGAGCCGGCACCGCTGAATGACGCGTCGTAGACCACGACATCGGCGCCCGGAGCAAGCCCCATCACGGCGTCGATGTCGAGCACGACTTCGCTTTCCGAACTGCCGAAACTCGCACCGCCGCCCAGCGTGACGTTGCCGAGATGGGAGATTTGCGTCGCCGGCGAACCGAGCAGCTGCAGGTAGGCTGCGATATCGCTCGTTTGATACAGATCGAACTCGACCAGGCCGATGGTCTGCCCGCTGCCGTCCACTTCGCGCCAGGGCACGCCGCTGCCGTCTGCCGACGCGACCTGTTGCAGCGAACCGGCGTCGGCCGGGAATTGATTGTTGAGGCATGCCTCGTAGTATTTCTGCACGTTCTCGTTGTGCGTCGTATACGCCTTGGCGTAGTCGCGAATGCCCTTGCCGGTGCCCTCGAGTTTTTGCAACAGCTCGCCGGTCGCGCGCGAGGCGGAGTAGATCGCGCAGAGCGGGCCGTACAGGTCGCAGCGATCGGTCTGCCCGGCCGGGCATTGGAAATACTGCGGCGACGGCGAATTGGAGGTCAGCGGCGCGGGCTGCGCGAGGGTCGACAAGCCAGCAACCGCCAGCACGTGCGCCGCGATTTCCGGCGGCAGGCTGGGGTCGCGATCATTGGCATGGAACACGCGGCTCGGGCCGGCGTAGTCGTCGATGCGAATGGCGAGCGCCGTTTCCACGTCGGCACGCGCGGCCGCGAGCGTCAGCGTCAGGCGATTCGGCGACAGCTCCAGCGGGGTGAAGCGCTGCAGCGCGAAGAAGCGCGCCACCGCATCGTAGGCCTCCTGCGAAGGACCGAACCGCTGCGCGATATCGGTGGGACTGAGGAACTGGCGGTAGATCGGCGACGCCGGGTCGTACACATCGCGCAGGTAGCGTTGGAAACCGGCTTCGTCGTCGCGGCGCAGCGTCACGGTCAGGGCCAGTGGCGCCGCATCGTCGGCGCGGGTCGCGATCTGGCCGGCAAGGGTCACCTGATGGCCCGCCAGCGAAACCCGATCGCCGGCCGCCTGCGCCGGATCGGCGCAGGCGGCCAACGCGGCAATGCCGATGATCCAGCCGGCCACCCTCGCCCAACGACCCGCAAAATGCCGTCTGCCGCCCATGATCCGCCCCTGTTCTGAAGTCCGCGGCGCGGACTGCTCGAGTAGTGTGAGAGCAGATCGGGATCTATCACGCAGCGCGCCGCAAACCGCGTCCACCGGCCGGCTTGCGGGTCTGGTTTGCCATCGGCGCGGCGCCAGGCAATGCACGCCTGGCTTTGCTTCGGCGTCGCTTGCGGCTGGCGGTCGATGGCGCGAGAAACCGGCGCGTGTCCTGGCGTGCCGCCGTCAGCGCTTGGCCGGTGCGCGCGTCAGGTGCAGATCGTTGAATTTACGACGTTCGATCAGTTCGACGAGCCTGCCGTGTGCATCGCGCCGAAAGACGAGCAGGCTCTTTTCATCGCCCTCGTCCATGAAGACATCCTTCGCAACGGGCTGCAGGCCGACAGGTCGACCACCGGCCTTCGTCGTGTAGAACAACGCATCGCCCGCGCGCGCCACCGTGAACGCGCGGTCCGGTCCGTAACGGTAGATGCCGGGGTAGTCGTCCAGCTTCAGATCGGCAACCGCCAAGGTCGGCGGCGGCGTCGGCAAGGTCACATCGTTCGCCGCCAGCAGCTGCCACGCGCCGTCGCGGCGCACGAAGGTGTTGCTGAAAAGATAGCGAACGACGAGTTTCTGATCGAACACGCTTTCGCGTTCGTAGAACTCGCCGTTCAGAACGGCGACGTCGCCCTGCGCGCGCAATTGCGCATCGCGGATCTCGATGCCGCCGGAGAAGCCGGGCGGAAACGCATGAATGCTGCCGACCGCCTCCGCCTTGTTCTGACGGCGGCCGTACTCGTCGACGATCATCGCATCGTCGGCGAGGATGCGCTGCCAGACATCGGCATGACCGGCGGGCAGCGCATCCATCAATTCCTGCGTGAGCTGCACCAGCTCCGTCTGCGTGTGTTCATCGGATGCCGCCGCCGTTCCGCTCAAAACGATCGGCAGCAGGATCATTGCGATGTATCCCTGTCTCGTCGTCGCCATGCGCTTCTCCGCCGCCGACGCGGATTACAGCGATCAGCGCGACGCGACGCATCTGCCGGGAGTCACGACGCGACGACGAGAAGCGGCTGTCAAACTGCATTCGAGCCATTGCCGCAACGCCGTCGCCCCGTGGAAGCAACGCAGGACGCGGACTCAGTCGATGATCCAGTCCTTCGACCGCTCGCGCAGCAGTGCGCGCAGATCGTCTGCAATTTCCTGCAGCGGTTGGCCGAGGCCGAACGTGCCCGCGATCCAGTGCGTCGGCAGATCGGGGTCGCTCTCCATCGGGCAGGAATAGACCTTGCCGTCGTCTTCGGCCCAGACGGTCTGGTTGCCGTGCGCCAGTGTCTGCTGCACGTGGCTGGCAAGCGTGGTGATGTCATCGTGAAGATGACCGATACAGTGATTCGTGCTTCGCATGTGGCACCCTCGTTATGGTGGATTGCGGAAGTTGAAGCGGCTCCTGGGTTGGTGAATGCGCGTTGATGAACGCTCTCTTGTATACCCCAGATCTGCGGCGAAGCAGTTCGTCGCAGCGTCTGCGAGTTCATTGAAATTCAGATTTTGCTCATCGCTCGTTCACGCGGCCGATGCGTATCGTTGGGCCATGGGCAGTCGCGCATCTTCATTCGCAGAATCCGACAGCGACCTCGCACAACGGGTCGCTCATCTCGAGGCGCAGGCGCTCGCCTGGCAGTTGCTGATCAACTCGCTGCTGCGCGCCTCGCACGATCCCCAACGCCTGCTCGAAGAAATCGAACGCGATGTAGCGGCGTGGCGCGAACGCGACACTCCGGCCGCGCGATCGCCCTCCTCGGTGAATGCCCGCGCTCACGTTTTGCGGCTGATCGAAGGGCTGCGCGAAGTCCATCGCCCGGATGGTTATGTCGAGCACTAGGCGGTCTTTTCATACGGCCGCAGTTCGCAGATTCGAACCACCCAATGAAGGCTGTGCGGCCGCGCGAAGCGATCGTACCGCTCGAAAAAAATCTTCACGCCGTCTGCACGGCCGCTTCGGGCATATAGGCGCTGCACCGCCGAATGAGATCGAAGAGAGCATGCCTTGAGCCTCATTCCGATGGATGCGCACGCGATCGCAAGGCAAGGTTTGCGTGCGACGACGCAAGCCAGATGCCAGATGCATTCCGCTGCGACGGCAGCGTCACCTTCTTCAGCAGCGTTCCCGCGGCGATCTTCCCTCTCCCGCAGAAGATTCCGCCACCGGAAGCATTTTTCGGCGCCGTCATCTGCGCACGTTTCGCCTGCGAGATCGCACCGGCACGGCGCGAGCGGCGAGCCGTGCACTGACGCATGGACGGCGTGAACGACATGGAATTCGAACCCATCTACAGTTTCAGCATCCGCAAGTTTTCGTACGATGCGCGCAACCGTCAGTTGCTGGTGCACTACTACGACGGACGCCGGAAGGTGTGCCCCGATATCCCTCCGATCGTGGCTGCCGTGCTGCGAGGCTCCTCGCGCCCCGAGGCCGTGCTGCAGAAATACGCCAGGGCGCCGTGGGTGGACGCCGACTAGGCGCAGTCGTTCGCGGACTGTCGCCGATGGCACCGGCACGACATCACGAACCGCGTTCCCGTGCAGCGATTGCAGCCGCGCTTCGACCGGCGTAGCCTCGATTCGAGTCCATTTCCTGGCTGGGAGAAATCGATGCGTAACCTCTTGCTACCTGCTGCGTTGATGACCTGCGCCATTGCCGCTTGGGCGACGAGCGGATCGGCCGTCGCGATGGAACCCATGTATACGCCGACGGCGCCGCAGCAGCGGGGCGTCGGCCCCGCCGACAGCGCGCGCCCGGGCGAAATGTTCTTCGGCAAAGGCGTTACCGCCGTCAACAAGAAAGACTACAAGTTCGCCGTACAGATGTACCAGACCTCGGCGACATGGGCGTACAAACCGGCGCAGTACAACCTCGGCGTGATCTATTTCACCGGCGAGGGCGGTGTCGCCGCCGATCACGCGCTCGGCATGGCCTGGCTGGCGCTCGCCGCCGAACGCGGCGACGCGGACTATGTCGCCGCACGCGATTCCGCCTACACGCGAATGAGCGACGAGGAATTCGAACGCGCGAACGAGCTCTGGCGTGAAATGAAGAAAACCTACGGCGACGAGGTCGCGCTGAAACGCGCCGAGAAGCGTTGGCGCCAGGTGCGCAGCGAAGCGACCGGCTCGCATCTCGGCGCGGGCGCCGGCCCTCTCGCCGTGGGCGGCAGGGACAGGGGCGGCATGAACGTCGTCAACGACCCGTCGCACCCGACCACCTCCGTCGCGAATACGAGCACGCAGTCGGCCGCCGGCATCACCGGAGCGGGCGCGGTCGATGGTTCCATCGCGTATCGCCAGCTGCGTGAAAGCGACAATCCCTACGACGCTAAATTCGCGCAGCCCACGGGAGAAGTGAAAGTGCTGGACATCATCCCGATCGGCGAGAGCGTGAAGCGCAAGCCGGCGACGGGGCGCGAGCCGCCGCATTTCTATTGAGTTTCCAGCGGCAGCCCGCTTCGCTCGAAGCCGGCGGGCTCATCGCGCCTGCCGCGGGGCAAGAAAAAAGCCGGCGCAAGGCCGGCTTTTTTTGGCAACCCACTGATGTAGTGGTGGGCGGTACAGGGATCGAACCTGTGACCCCTACCATGTCAAGGTAGTGCTCTACCGCTGAGCTAACCGCCCCTTTTCGTTTGCCGGAGAGAGGCCGGAACTGTCGTCCTGGCCCCCATCCGATGGCCTCGCGGCCACTCAAGGGGCGCGCAAGGTAGCACAGCGTCCGCGGGGCGACAACCGATCGTTGCGATCGGCGGGCCGGATCGATCCGTTTCAGCCGATTCGCGCCACGGCAGCCTCGCGGATGCGGCGCCAGTAGTTGAGCAGTCGTCCCGGCATGGTGGCCGGCTCCGCGCGCGCCGGCTCGACCTCGTGCCGCTGCAGCAGGCTGGCGCTCGTGCGCAGCTCGGCGTGACGCTCCAGCGCGGCGATCAGGCCCCGACGCAGCAGTTCGCGTACCGGCGGCTGCAGCAGGAAGCGGAAGATCTGGCCTTCGTTGATCAGGCCGATCACGAGGCGGCTGTCGCGCAGCGGCGAAATCACGATGGCCAGGGTCGCCGGACGCAGGCGCTTCAATTGCTTCAGCGCATCGGCCACGTCGCCGCCTGCGCTGGAAAGATGCGCGACGACGACGGCGACGTCGTGCTCGACGAGCAGTTCCAGCGCCGCTTCGAGATCGCGCGCGTGATCGACCTGCACCGCGTCCGGCAGCAGTTCACGCACCTGGGCGGCGATCGCCGCTCCTTCGTCGAGCACGACGACGCGCGCGGCGATCGCCCGCGATGCGGCGGGGCGGGCAACCACGATGGGGGTGCTTCTCGCAGTGGCCGCGCGTTCCGCCGCCGCGGCGAAATCGCGAATCGCCACGCGCGCGGCCTGGTCGACGACATCGAGCAGGTAGGGACCGTTCCAGGGCTTTTCGACGAAGCGATAAATCTCGCCCTCGTTGACCGACGCGGTGACCGCGTCCATGTCGGCGTAGCCGGTGAGCAGTACGCGCATCGTCGCCGGCGAATGTTCGGCGACCGCGCGCAGCACCTCGACGCCGCTGACGCCGGGCATGCGCTGGTCGCTGACGACGACGTGCACCGGCCGCTGCCGCACCCAGTCGATCGCCTCGCGTCCCGAGGTGGTGGTGAGGATTTCGCAACGGCCGCGAAACAGCATGCGCAGCGAGCGCAGGATGCGCTCTTCGTCGTCGACGAACAGTACGCTCGGCAATGCCGCAGTCATGCCGGCGCTCCGCGCGTGGCGACCGGCAGCACGATCAGGAAACGCGTGCCGACGCCCTGCTTGGATGTCGCGCGGATCACGCCGCCGTGCTGCTCGATGATCTGGTGCGAGATCGCCAGGCCCATGCCGGTGCCCTGGCCGATCGGCTTGGTGGTGAAGAAGGGATCGAAGATGCTCGCGAGATGCTCCGCCGCGATGCCCTTGCCGTTGTCCTCGACCAGGATCAGCACGCGGCGGTCGAGCGCCTGCGTACGCACCACGATGCGGCCGCGCTCGTGCTCGATCGCCTGGATCGCGTTGCTGAGCAGGTTCAGCAGCACCTGGTTGATCTGCGCCGGAGCGCAGTCGATCGGCGGCAGTTCGCCGGGCTCGTGCACGACGGCGATCTCGCGCTTGCGCAGGAGGTGCTGCACGATGCGCAGCGCGCTCTCGACCAGCTTGTTGACGTCGGCCTTCTGGAAGCCCGCCTGGTCGAGCCGGCTGAAGTCCTTGAGGTTCGCCACCAGCTCGCCGATCTGGCCGACGCCGTGGATCGTGTCGTCGAGCAGCGCGCCGAGGTCGTCGAGCGCCGCCGCGTCGATGCGCGCGCGCAATTCGTCGATCTCGGCAAAGCGCGCTTCGAGCTCCGGTGCGCCGCCGTCGAGCAGTCCTCCGATCGCCGCCTCCTGCGCGGCGACGAGCCGCGCGGCGTCGTCCAGCGCCGCGCGCGTCATCTCGACGTTGTTGCGCACGTAGCCGAGCGGCGTGTTGATCTCGTGCACGAG
>DASWPR010000338.1:0-4223 GCA_036398455.1 Dokdonella sp. | reverse complement strand
GTGTCCAGAGTGGGAGGCCGGCGCGCAGCGCGGCCAGAAGTGGAAGTGGAAGGGCACCGGATCATGGCCGCCGCGGCATAGCGGCTGGCAGCGCGCGATGCGGCAAAGACCGAGCCAGCCGCCGCGCCAACCGCCGAAACGGGCGATCGCGACGCGCGTATAGTCCGAGCAACTCGGATGGAAACGGCAGCGCGAACCGAGCAGAGGACTCAGCCAGCGCTTGTAACATCGAATGAGCAGAATGATCGGCCGTGACATCGTGCAGGCCGCGGCGGCGCGCTTAATTGCGCGTCGCGACAAGGTTTTCGGCGGTTGCCGGGGGTAGGGACTTAGGCTATAACACGCGACCGCCGAGTCACAAGATGGGCTTAGGAATG
Organism: Dokdonella sp.; assembly: GCA_036398455.1. GTDB lineage: Bacteria > Pseudomonadota > Gammaproteobacteria > Xanthomonadales > Rhodanobacteraceae > Dokdonella_A. Next base: position 3,846 of record DASWPR010000338.1, on the reverse strand, counting down.
GCGAACAGCAAAGCAAAGCCGGTCAACCGGGCGAAAGCCGCGAAACCGCCGGTGCGTGGCAAAACCGTGGCGCGCGCGACGGCGCATGTGCCTGCCAAGAAGAAACCGGTCGCGAGTGCGGCGAAAACGGCGGCCAAGCCTGCCGTCAGGAAGCCTGCTGCCAAACCGGTCGCCAAAGCCGCTGCCAAGCCCATTGCCAAGCCCGCCGCCGTAAAGAAGGCGGCGCCCGTGAAACCCGCGAAAGCACCCGCCAAACCGGTCGCCAAGACGGTCCAGGCGAGCGCCAAGCCCGCGCCGGCCAAGCCGGCTGCGGCGCCGAAGGCAGCCACCGCGCCGCCTGCGGCAGCGAAACCTTCCACCAGCAGCTCTGCAGAACAAGCCAGGAATTTCGTGACTACCAGCAAGCCCGAAACGAATACCGCACCGAAAGGCGCGAAAGCGCGTGCGACACCGCCGCCGCCGGACAACGGCGTGACCATGCAGGACGGCCGCTATGCGCTGCCGACCACGGTCAATATCGAACTGCCGAACGGCTACAAGCCGACCTCGAAAGAGGAATACATGAGCCCGCGCCAGTTGCAGTATTTCCGCAACAAGCTTTCGAAGTGGCGCGACGAACTGGTCGAGGAAAGCCGCCAGACCATCGAAAGCCTGCGCGACGAAGTGCGCGACGTCGGCGACGAAGCCGAACGCGCGACGCGCGAGACGGAAAATTCGCTCGAGCTGCGCACGCGCGACCGCTACCGCAAGCTGATCGCGAAGATCGACAAGGCACTCAAGCGCATCGAAGAAGGCCGCTACGGCTTCTGCGAGGAGACCGACGAGGAAATCGGCATCGATCGCCTGGAAGCGCGCCCGATCGCGACCCTCAGCCTCGATGCGCAGGAGCGCTGGGAACATCGCCAGAAACAGATGGGCGATTGAGTTTTCTGAACGGGAATTGGGAATTGAGAATCGGCGATCGGCAAGGCGGCATCCTGGAAGCGGGGCGCCGCGCAGGCCCGCAGCGCTGCTTTCGCCACCGATTTCCTTGCCTGCGCGCCCCATTCCCATGAACGCGAAGCGTTACTTCGGTACTGACGGCATCCGCGGGCGGGTCGGCGAATGGCCGATCACCGCCGAGTTCATGCTCAAGCTCGGTCGCGCCGTCGGCAGCGTGCTGGCCGGTTCGAACGGCAAGCCGGTGGTGGTGATCGGCAAGGACACGCGCGTGTCCGGCTACATGTTCGAATCCGCGCTGGAGGCTGGCCTGGTCGCCGCCGGCGCCGACGTGCGCCTGCTCGGCCCGATGCCGACGCCGGCGGTCGCCTACCTGACGCGTTCCCTGCGCGCGAGTGCCGGCATCGTCATCAGCGCCTCGCACAACCCGCACCAGGACAATGGCGTCAAGTTTTTCTCGGCCTCCGGCGAGAAGCTCGATGACGCGGTCGAACACGCGATCGAGGCGGAACTGGACGCGGCATTCACGACCGTGGACTCCGAAGCGATCGGCAAGGTCGTGCGCATCGAGGACGCCGCCGCGCGCTACGCGGAATTCTGCAAGTCGACGGTGCCGGCGGAGCTGACCCTGCGCGGCATGTCCGTAGTGCTGGACTGCGCGCACGGCGCCACCTACCAGATCGCGCCGAAGGTATTCGCCGAACTCGGCGCCAAAGTGATCGCGATCGGCAACAAGCCGGACGGCCTCAATATCAATCGCGAATGCGGTTCGACCAGCGTGCATGCGCTGTCGCGCGCCGTCCTCGACGCCGGTGCCGATCTCGGCATCGCGTTCGATGGCGACGGTGATCGCGTGCAGATGGTCGATCGCGGCGGCACGCTGGTCGACGGCGATGAGCTGCTCTACGTGCTCGCCTCCGACTGGCAGCGCAGCGGCCGCCTCAAGGGCCCGCTGGTCGGCACCTTGATGAGCAACTATGGTCTCGAGCGTGCGATGCGCGAACTCGGCGTGCCGTTCCTGCGCGCCAACGTCGGCGACCGCTACGTATTGCAGCAGCTGAAGCAGCATGGCGGCGTGCTCGGCGGCGAGACTTCCGGCCACGTACTGACGCTCGACCGCACGACCAGCGGCGATGCGATCATCAGCGCGCTGCAGGTGCTCGAAGTGCTGGTGCGCAACGGCCAGCGCCTCGACGAAGTGGTCGCCGGCATGCGCAAGGTCGCGCAGACCACGGTGAACATCCGCGTTCCCGGCGGTGCCGCGCTGGTCGCCGATGCCGGCGTGCAGCGCGTGTTCGAGCGCGTGCGCGCCGAACTCGAAGGGCAGGGCCGGGTCGTGCTGCGCCCTTCCGGCACCGAACCGCTGGTGCGCGTGACGGTGGAAGCCGGCGACGATGCACTGGTCGCGCGCCTCGCCGGGGAACTGGCCGATGCCGTCAAGGCGGCGGCCGCTCAGAACGCAGCCTGAGTCATGAGTGCGCGCATTCCCACGCTGGACATCCGCCGCTACGACACCGATCGCGCCGCCTTCGTCGCCGAACTCGGCGCGGCCTATCGCGAATGGGGCTTCGCCGGCATCCGCGGTCACGCCATCGCGCAGGATCTGATCGATGGCGCCTACACGGCATTCCAGCGCTTCTTCGCGCTGCCGGACGAGGTCAAGCGCAGGTATCACGTCGAGGGCAGCGGCGGCGCGCGCGGCTATACGCCGTTCGGCGTCGAGACGGCGAAGGATTCGAAATACCCGGATCTGAAGGAGTTCTGGCACATCGGTCGCGAGATTCCGCGCGACTCGGCCTACGCCGGGGTGATGGCGCCGAACCTGTGGCCGACCGAAGTGCCCGGCTTTCGCGAGTATGGCTACGGTTTGTTCGAAGCGCTCGATGCGCTCGGCTCGCGCGTGCTGAGCGGGCTCGCCTTGCATATCGATCTGCCGGAGTCGTGGTTCGCCGACAAGACCAACGCCGGCAATTCGATCCTGCGCCCGATCCATTATCCGCCGATCAGCGCGCCCGACATCCCGAACGTGCGCGCGGGCGCGCATGAAGACATCAACCTGATCACCCTGCTGGTCGGCGCCAGCGCGCAAGGGCTGGAAGTGCGCTCGCATGCCGGCGAATGGGTGCCGTTCACGGCCGAGGCCGATACCATCGTGGTCAACATCGGCGACATGCTGCAGCGCCTGACCAACCACGTATATCCGTCGACGACGCACCGGGTGGTCAATCCGCCCGGCGAACAGGCGCGCCAGCCGCGCTATTCGGTGCCGTTCTTCCTGCATCCGAATCCGGATTTCCTCATCGACGTGCTGCCCGCGTGCGTCGACGCGGCGCATCCGAGCCGGTATCCGCAATCCATCACCGCGCACGAATATCTGCAGGAGCGTCTGCGCGAGATCAAGCTGATCTGAGCGGCGCAGCGGAATCGTGTCGCGGGTCGAGCGGCGGCGAGCAGATCGCGCAGTCGTCCGAGCGGCGGCGTCCACGACAAGGAGAAATGATGACGCGGATCAGGTCCGTACCGCGCGCGACTGCGGTGGCAGTCTTCGCTGTCTGTTTCTCATCGATGCCCGCCACGGCCGAGGTCGTCGCCCACCCGCAGCGCACCGATGTGCAGGCCGCCCGCGGCGTCCTGCATCGGCTTGCGCCGCAACTCGATGGGCAAATCGATCTTGCGGCGATGCCGGACGAACAGAGCGGCCGCGAGCGCTTCCTGATCTCCTCGGAACACGGGCGGGTGCAGGTCGCGGGCGGCAGTACCAGCGCGCTGTTGTTCGGCGTGAACTGGTACCTCAAATACGTCGCCAGGGTGCAGGTATCGACCAACGGCATCCGCCTCGGCGACCTGCGCACGCTGCCGCTGCCGCAGCAGCCGATCGAAGGCAGCGCCAACGCCGCCTGGCGCTAT
>DASWPR010000337.1:0-1682 GCA_036398455.1 Dokdonella sp. | reverse complement strand
AAGGCGAGGCGCGCCATCCCTTGACTCAGGCGCTCGCCGCGCACCCGGCATTCGCCGGCATCACGCCGCCCAGCTGGTTCGCCGCGGTGCGCGGGGCGCTGGCGCAGCGCGATCCGGAACCCGCCGCCGACCGCGCCGCCTTGCTGCAGGGTTACGCGCAGTTGTATGCGCCGCTGGCGGCCATCGAAGCCGGTTTGTTTGCCGGCGTCGATGCGGATGCGATCGCGCGGGTGGCGAGCGTCTCGCGTGCGCTGCAGGAAACGGCGTCGCTCGCCGACAGCTTGCGCGCCGGCCGCCTGCCGCTGCCGCTCGACCTGCTCGCGCGGCACCGGCTTGCGCGTGGCGACCTCGCGCGCGCCTCGGCGCAGCAGACGGCGGCGTTGAGCGAATGGCTGCAGGCGATCGCGGGCGAGCTGTCTGGCGTCCGCTCCGCCCGACTGGGGACGCTGCGCGCGGCGATGGCCGCCGCCAATCGCGCGCGAGCGCGCCAGGCCGCGCGCGCGGACGACCCGCTGGCGGCATTGAACAGCGGCTTCGGCCGGCTGCCGTTTATGGCGGTATGGGCGGCGTGGCGCGCCGGACGTCGTTCGCCCAGCTGAACGCTGCGTCACGCCGATTCGCTGCATCCGCCATTGTGGATCGGCGAGAATGGCCGCAGTTCGTTGCGGTCGCGAAGCCGCCGTCGATGACGGCGGTGCCCGCCAGCTTCCGGAAACCCGAGACATGAGCCCGAACCGAGACAACACCCAGCGCGCGATGCCCGATGTCGCCAGCGATCCGCAGGCGGAACTCGCCGGTCCGCTCGACTGGGTCGGCATGGACCAGATCGAGATGCCGGTGCTGCTGACCGGTGCCGACGAGCACGTGCAGCGCGTCAGCGCACGCGTCGCCGCGTTCGTCAATCTGCATCGCCCCGACGTGCGCGGCATCCACATGTCGCGCCTGTACCTGCATGTCGACCGCCACCTGTCCGCCGAGGCGTTGACGCCGGCTTCGCTGCGCCGCGTGCTGCGCGACTTCCTCGACTCGCACGAAGGCTTGTCCGACCGCGCGTTGCTGCGCGTGCGCTTCGACCACCTGGTGCGGCGCCCCGCGCTGGCGAGCGCGAACAGCGGCTGGCGTTCGTATCCCATTGAGATCACGGCCCGCATGGACGGCGCGGAGTTCCAGGTCGAACTCGGCGTCGAAGTACAGTATTCGAGCACCTGCCCGGCATCGGCCGCGCTCTCGCGCCAGCTGATCCAGGAGCAGTTCACGCGTGATTTCGCCGCCGGCAAGAGCGTCGATCGCGAGGCCGTGCTCGCCTGGCTCGGCACGCCGGCCGGCATCGTCGCGACGCCGCACGCCCAGCGCAGCATGGCGAAGGTGCGCGTCAAGCTCGCGGCCGGATTCGATTTCCCGATCATCGACATCATCGACCTGGTCGAAAAGGCCTTGCACACGCCGGTGCAGACGGCGGTCAAGCGCGAGGACGAGCAAGCCTTCGCGCTCGCCAACGGCCAGAACCTGATGTTCTGCGAGGACGCCGCACGCCGCATCCGCCGCGCCTTGAACACCGACGAACGCCTGGCCGATTTCTGGCTGCGCACGGCGCACTATGAAAGCCTGCATCCGCATGATGCGGTGGCGGTGGCGACGAAGGGCGTGGTGGGCGGCTACGGGCCGGATCGCGAATAGCCCGC
>DASWPR010000336.1:0-2929 GCA_036398455.1 Dokdonella sp. | reverse complement strand
ACAAGCGTTCCAAGTTCGTCCACTACCGGCCGTCGATCGCGATCCTCAATAATCTCGAATACGACCATGCCGACATTTTCCCGGATGTCGCCGCGATCCAGCGTCAGTTCCATCATCTGGTGCGCACCGTGCCCGGCAACGGCCGACTGATCGTCAATGCCGAAGACGCGCGCCTCGCCGAAGTGCTCGCGCTGGGCTGCTGGACGCCAGTCGACACGTTTGGCATCGACGCCGGCGACTGGCGTGCGCGCCTGACCGCTGCCGATGGCTCCGCGTTCGTGGTCTCGCATCGCGGGCGCGAACTCGGCGAGGCGCACTGGAGCCTGCTCGGCCGGCACAATGTGATGAACGCGCTGGCTGCCCTCGCTGCGGCTGATGCGGTCGGGGTCGAGGTCGCGGCGGCGCTGCCGGCGCTGGCCGGTTTCAGCAATGTCGCGCGAAGGCTCGAACTGATCGGCGAGCACGCCGGCGTGCGTGTCTACGACGATTTCGCGCACCACCCGACCGCCATCGCGACCACGCTGGGCGGCCTGCGCGCGAAGGTCGGCGACGCACGCATCCTGGTCGGCATGGAGCCGCGCTCCAATTCGATGCGCATGGGCGCGCACGCGGACGAGCTGGCGCCCTCGCTGCGCGACGCCGATGCGGTGGTCTTCCTGCAGCGCGCCGAGCTGGCCTGGGACGCGAGCCGCATCGTCGCGGCGCTGAACGGGCGCGGGCGGACGGCGGCGAGCGTGGACGAACTCATCGCAAGCCTGCTCGACGGCGTGCGCGCCGGCGACCATGTCGTGTTCATGTCGAACGGCGGTTTCGAAGCGGCGCCGCGGAAATTTTTCGCTGCACTGGAAGCGTCAAGATCATAGACTTCCCGCGTGGCCGATCTCGTCGACATTCCCCTGTTTCCGTTGTCTGCCGTCCTGTTTCCAGGCGGTCTGCTGAATCTGCGCATCTTCGAGACGCGCTACATCGATCTGGTGCGCGAGTGTTCGCGCACCAACGGCGGCTTCGGCGTCTGCCTGATCCTGGACGGGCGCGAGGCCGGCGAACCCGCCTTGCCCGCCGCGGTCGGCACGCTCGCCCGGATCACCGATTTCTATACCTTGCCGGACGGCCTGCTCGGCATCGGTGCCGAGGGCTACTCGCGCTTCCAGGTGGCGACCACGCGCGTGCGCACCAACGGCCTCGTGCATGGCGAGGTGAGCTTCTGGGATGACGAGCCGGTGATCTCGGTGCCGCCCGAACACGGCCTCCTCGCGACCATCCTCGAACGCCTGCACGAAAGCGCCGGCGGCCCGTTCGCGAACGCCGATCGCGCCAGCTACGACGACGCCAGCTGGGTCGGTTTCCGCCTCGCCGAAATGCTGCCGCTGGAACAGGCCGAGCGGCAGGAACTGCTGCAGTTCACCGATCCGCTGCAGCGCCTGACGCGCCTGATGCAGCACGTGCCGCGTTTCCAGCGCGGCTGACGCGATCGCGGATACCCGGGCCGTCAACGATCCGCCTCTCGATCGCGATATTCTTTCGTCCAGCCAGCCTTGCGGAGCACGCCCGATGAGATACCTGCACACGATGATCCGCGTCCGCGATCTCGATGCCACGCTGAAGTTCTTCTGCGAAGGCCTCGGCCTGAAGGAGACGCGGCGGCAGGAAAACGCTGCCGGCAAGTTCACCCTGATCTTCCTCGCCGCCGACGAGACGCCGGACGCCGAAATCGAATTGAACCACAACTGGGGTTCGACGGAAGACTATGGCAGCGCGCGCAACTTCGGCCATCTCGCCTTCCGCGTCGACGACATCTATGCGACCTGTGCGCATCTGCAGTCGATGTCATCACGATCAATCGCCCGCCGCGCGACGGCCACATGGCCTTCGTGCGTTCGCCGGATCTGGTCTCGGTCGAGCTGCTGCAGAAGAACGGCTCGCTGCCGCAGCAGGAGCCGTGGGCGTCGATGCCGAACACCGGCGTCTGGTAGCGCGACGGCAACGAACTGCAGCGGCGCGTGCGCCAACGGCGCCGGCTGCGTGACGTGCACGCTGTTTTCGCAATGATGGATGGGAACCGATGCCCGGGAACTCGACGATGTCAACCAGCACCACCACCACCACCAGCGCCGGCCTGCTCGAACTCGGCAAACGCTACTGGCTGCAGGTGTACCGTCCGCGCGAGGTGATCCTCGATCGCGGCGAAGGCGCGCGCGTGTGGGATCGCGAAGGCCGCGACTACGTCGATTTCGGTGCCGGCATCGCGGTCAATGCGCTCGGCCATTGCGATCCGGATCTCGTCGCCGCGCTGACGCAGCAGGCCGGCAAGCTGTGGCACGCGAGCAATGTGTTCTACACCGAGCCGCCGCTGCGCCTGGCCGAGGAACTGGTGCGCGCATCGGATTTTGCCGAGCGCGTGTTCCTGTGCAACTCCGGCGCGGAAGCGAACGAAGCGGCGATCAAGCTCGTGCGCAAGTGGGCCGCGGCGAACGGGCGCCCGCCGGAGCGGCGCGTGATCGTGACGTTCCGCGGCTCGTTCCACGGCCGCACCCTGGCGACGGTGACCGCCACCGCGCAGCCGAAATACCAGGAAGGCTACGAGCCGCTGCCGGGCGGTTTCCGCTACGTCGCGTTCAACGAGGCGGCGGCGCTCGAGGAAGCGTTCGCGTCCGGCGATGTCGCCGCGGTGCTGATCGAGCCGGTGCAGGGCGAGGGCGGCGTGCTGCCGGCGGCGCCCGGATTCCTGCAGCACGTGCGCGCACTGTGCGATCGCCACGATGCGCTGCTCGTGCTCGACGAAATCCAGTGCGGCATGGGCCGCACCGGCAGCCTGTTCGCGAACACGCACGACGGCATCACGCCGGATATCGTCACCTTGGCGAAGGCGCTCGGCTGCGGCTTTCCGATCGGCGCGATGCTGGCCGGGCCGAAGGTCGCCGAGGTCATG
>DASWPR010000335.1:0-10364 GCA_036398455.1 Dokdonella sp. | reverse complement strand
TTGGCGAAAATCGTGTCGCTGACCTCGTTGCCGAGGGTGCCGTCGAAGTTGACGTTCTGCACGGCGATCCTCGACGCTCCGGCGCCGTCGTCGCCATCCTGCCAGGCGTAGACCGCGAACCCGTCCACGCCGACGGTGCCGACCGCGCGGCCGGTGTAGCCGCTGGTCTTGACCGCGACGGTCTGCTGCGTCCACAGGTAGTCGCCGCTGGCGGCAAGCCCGGCGACGGTCAGCGGCTGGTCCGCCGCCGGAATCGCGCCGGTGACCCAGCTGGCGAGGAAGCCGCCCGGCGCAGGCAGCGCGATCAGTTGCGAGATCGCGGCGGTGCCGTCGGTCGAATTGGCCGGCGTCACCAGCACCTTGCCGGTATCGCCCCAGGCGAGACTGCCGGTCGCATCGATGCGCTGCGCGGAGACGCCGTCGTAGGTCTGGAAATCGTCGCTGGTGTAGTTGTCGTCCCAGACCACGTAGATATCGCCGCTGGCTGCATCGAAACTGGCGCTGGCGTTGACGTGATTCTGGGTGGTATCGGTGGTCGCGACCACGCCGTTCGCGCCGAGCAGGCGGTTGCCGCCGGCATCGAGGTGCTGCACGCGCGGCACGAAGAGGCCGGCGGCGTAGTCGTAGTCGTAGAACACGCCGCCGCCGGCGCCGTCCGCGATGAACGGCGGGTAGTAGCCCGCCTGCAGGTTGCCCTGGCCGAACACGCGCACGGCGTTGTCGCCCCACAGCACCGAGCCGTCGGCCGCAGCCAGCTTCTGCGCGGTCAGGATGCGCGCGGAGCCGGCCTGATTGCTCCACGACACGATCACATTGCCGTTTTCCGCCGGTTCCACGTCGCCGAGCAGCTTCAGCGCGGCGGCCGGCTGGGTCAGCTCGATGCCGCCGTCGGTCCACGAGGTATTGCCGTCCTGGTCGAGCCGCTGCGCGCGCACGCCGTTGTCGGCCGACCATGCGACGACGACGTTGCCGTCCGACGCCGCCGTCACGTAGGCGTTGTAGACGCCTTCGCTGCCCGCCGTGGAGACGCTGATCCCGGCCGCGCCCCAGGCGAGCGTGCCGTCCGGGTTCACTTTGCTGATCGCGATGTGTTCATCGGCATCGCTCGCGCAGCAGTTGAACGCGACGAAGGCATTGCCGTTCGCATCGACGGCGAGGCCGTAGTCGTAGGTGAAGCCGTAGTCGCGGTCCGCCACGAGAATGCCGTTGTGCGCCCACAGCGCATGCCCGCCGGCGTCGAGTCGCTGCAGGTAGATGTCGAAGCCGCCGGTGTCGCTGAACCAGCTGACATAGAAGCCGCCGTCGGGCGCCGGCACGATCTTCGGCTGCGTATTGCCGCCGGCGATGTCCGACACGATCAGGCTGGCGGCCGGATCCGACGACCATTGCGCCAGCGCCGGTGCGCTGACGAGCAGTGCGCCGAGCACGCCTGCAAGCGGCCGGATGCGATGGCTGTTCAGTAGTTTCATGGGTGAGCCTCCCGTAGAGGACGCCGAAGCGTCATGGAGCGATCGCCGCTGGCGTTCGCTGCGGTTTCTGCTGATGGCAGATCGATGATGAAGGACTGGAAATGGCCGGCATGCTGGCCGTAGCCGCCAATGCGGCGGCCGTCGGCGCTGATCGCCGTGCTCGCGATGAGCGTCCAGCCGGGTGGGATTGCGATGCCGCTGCGTGCAAGCCAGGCGTCGAGTGGCTCCGCGCCTTGGGCGGATGTCCAGACGACGGCGACGCGCCGGGCACCGCTGCCCGCGCTGCCGGCGAGAATCTGTCCGTCGTCGCTGCTGGCTGTGAAGCGGACCGGCCGCGGCAATGCAGTCGTTGCCTGCAGCAGCGGCTGCACACCGGAGCGCTTGCTCCAGCGGAACGATTCTTGAGACGGCGACGTACGCATCGACAGGCCGAGCAAGGTCGTCGCATCGCGGCTGCCGCCGGTCAGCTCGGCCGAAGCGAGCGGTTCGTCCAGGGCGTGCGCATTGCCTGCCAGCCAGATCAGGTTGCGGCGGACGCCGCCGCCTCGTCCGCTCCAGCCGAGCACGCGGCCGGCGGCGTTGCCGAGGCCGAGCACGCCGCCGCTGTCGTCCGCGTCGAGCGAGGGCAGTCGACGCATGCCCTCGCCGCGATGCCAGTCGAAGGCGACGCGGTGATCGTCGCGCGTGTTGGCGCTGCCGGCGACGTCGAGGTAGTCGTCGATGGTCAGCCCGAGGCTGAGCACGCCGGCTCGCGCGACCGCGCCGGGAAGACCGCCGAGCAGATGCGCGGCGCCGTCGCCATCCCAGTAGGCGGCCACTTCGCGTTGCTGCGCGTCGAGTGCAGAACCGACGATGTAGCGTCCGGACGCGGAGATGCCCTGCGCCGATACCGCATCCGGCAGCTCGCGCGCGCGCCCGGCCTGGTCCCAGCGAAAGCCGCCGCTGGCGCCGCCGACCACGCTTCCGCTGGCGACACGGCCGTCGGCCGCGAGCGCGTTGAGCTGAGCCCCGGGCAGATCGATCGCCACGAAGCCGGCGGCGAGCGCCGGCAGGCAGACGAAGCAGAGCAGGGCAGCAAGGAGGCGGCGCATTCCGGCAGTGTTGGGCGCGCGCCGGAAGCGTGCATGAGATGGCGCTGTCGGGCGCCTGAGCGATCCCTGAGAGCAGCTTGAATGATCGCTGAAAGTTATTTCATATCAATGATTTACGAATCTCCATCGATGCGGTCGCTGGACCGCGCCGGAGCGGCTACAGCGGCAGCTCGGCGCGGCGCTCGCCGGCGAGCCGCTGCACTTTCGCTTCGGCGCTGGCGGCCAGATCGGCATTGCCAAGCGCGTGGTACAGCGCGGCCGTGGCGCGCGCCGCGCGATAGTCGCGATCGGCATACGGCGAAAGGCGGCCGACCACGGTGGTGGCCTGATCGAGTGCATGCTGCTGGATCAGATACGCCGCATAGCCGATGCCGACGCTGACCAGGCTGTCGGCGGAGCCGCTGCGGTCGGCTGCGCTGATGGCGGCGGAGAAATGCGCATCCGCCGTCGCGTCGCCGTGCGCGGCGAGGGCGACGGCCGAGGCCAGTTCCATCGGCAGCGCCGCATCCCGCTCGCCGCCGGCATCCGGCGTGGCCTGCAGTTGCTCTCGAACGCGATCGAGCAGGCTGCCGGCATCGACACGCCGGCCTGCGGTCGCGGCGATCATCGCCACTTCCGACACGGCCGCCCCGGAGGCCGGGCCTGCGCCGGTGCCGAGACTGTCCAGCACCTTCGTGGCGGTCGCCACGGCTGCGGCGGCGTCGCCGCGCTCGAGCTGCAGATGCGCGCGCAGCAGTGCGAACTCGGGGTCTGTGCTCGACGCTTGCGCAGCATCGAGCAGGCCGGTCGCCGCATCGAGCTGGCCGGCCATCAGCACGGTGCGGATGCGGACCTCGGCGATATCCTGCTTCAGGATCGGATTTTCCAGATGCGCCGACAGATCGAAGGCGCTGGCGCTGCTGCTCAGCGCACCCTCGTGATCGAGCAGCGCGAGCTGCGCGCGGGTCTTGCCGAGCAAGGCGGCCGCCAGGTTGTCGCGTACGTCGAAACGGCTGAACGTGGCGATGGCGCGATCGAAGGCCGCCACCGCCTCGCCGTAGCGGCCGCGACTCGCCTCGACCAGGGCGAAATTGACCTCGACGCTGCCGATTTCGACATGATCGCCGGCGCGCTCCAGCTCGACGCGGGCGCGCCCGAAATCGGCGAGGGCGGCGTCGAAGCGTCCGCGCGCGCCGTTGGCGACGCCGCGGCTGCTGTAGGCCGAGCCGAGCAGATCCGGATGGTCCTGCCCGGCCGCGCCGGCCAGGGTCGCGATCGCCGCCGAATAGTCGCGCTCCGCCGCCGCGAAATCCTGGCGGCGCACGGCGACGGCGCCGAGCCCCATCTGCGCCTGTGCGCGCACGTCGACCGCCAGCACGGCGTTTTCGGCGAGCGGCCGGAACTGTCGTTCGGCGGCCTCGAGCTGGCCGGCACGGAAAGCGATCTGCGCTGCGCGCACCACGATGGCCGGATCGTCGTTCAGTGCCGCGGGCGCCGAATCGGCCAGCTGCCGCGCAGACGCGAGGTCGCCGGCGAGCATGGCGGCGTCGATGCGCTGCACGCGCTCGGTCGCCGCGGACACCTTGCCGTCGCCGTCGTTGCCGCTCGCACCGATGCTGCCGATGAAGCGCGCGAGCGTCAGGCCGGCGGCGTCCAGCGGATTGCCGGCGCGGGCCGTGTAGCTGTGCACGCCGCCGTCGTGATAGACGTCGATGACGAAGTTCCAGGCATCGCCGGACAGGGTCGCCTGCGGCGCCAGGATATAACTTGCGCCGCTCGCCAGCTCGAGCCGATGCAGGGCGCCGGCGTCGGTCGGGCCGGCATCCTGTCCGATCAGCAGCAGGGTCTGTTCGCTTGGCAGCACCTTGCGCCTGGCCTGGGTGCGCAGGCGCGATGCGAGGTAGTCCATCGCGCCGAGCCGCATCCAGGCGAAGTCCGGACCGGCACCGCCGACCGCGACCGGAAGCACCAGCAGCAGGGAATCGGAGCGAACGGCTGCGCGCGGCGTCGCCGGCTGGCGCGCGAGCGACCAGGCCAGAAGTCCGACGGCGAGCACGAGCACGGCGAGTGCGGCCCAGCGTGTGTATCGCGGCAGGCGGGTCTTCGTCGCGACCGCTGCGATGTCCGCCGCAGTTGCGTCGCCGGCAGGCAACGCTGCGGCGACATCCGCGGCGATCGATGGAGGCGGATCGGCCGGCGTGTCGAGCGGCAGGATCCAGCGGTAGCCGAAGCGCGGCACGGTGCGGATCGCACGTTGTTCGTTGCCGGTGTCGCCGACCGCGCGGCGCGCGCGCAGCAGGGCCTGGGCGAGCACGTCGTCGCTGACATCGACGCGTCCCCAGACGGCGCTGATCAGCTCATCGCGTCCGACCGCGCGTTCGCGGTGCTCGATCAGGTAGGCGATGCAGCCGAACGACTTCGGCGGCAACGCGACCATGCGCTCGCCCGCCCACAATTCGCGGGCGGCAGTGTCGAGCCGGTACTCGCCGAAGCGAAAAGAGGAAGCAGCCATCCGGGCAGCGTAGCGTGACCTCGCATGAGACGGAATGCCGTCGCGCATCGGCTCCGTCGGTTCCGCTCAGGCGCTGACCAGCCAGGCGGCGAGGCCGAGAAACAATCCCATGCTGACGACATCGGTGGCGGTGGTGAGAAAGATGCTCGATGCGGTCGCAGGATCGGCGCCGAGACGCTTCAGTCCCAGCGGCACCGCGGCACCGGCAAGGCCCGACAGGGCGCAGCTGCCGGCCATCGCGACGAAGGTGATGCCGGCCAGCGTCAACGCCTGCGGATGCTGCTGATGATGCGCCAGCCAGTACATGCCGGCGGCGGCGACGAGGCCGGTGAGTGCGCCGTTGAGGAACCCGAGCCAGGCTTCCTTGACGAGCAGCGCCGGGGCCGTCGAGGGGCGGAGTTCGCCGAGCGTCATGCCGCGCAGGGTGACCGCGAGCGCCTGGCAGCCGGTATTGCTGCACTGGCCGGACAGCACCGGGATGAACACCGCGAGCAGGACGATGCGGTTGACCGTGCCCTGGAACATGCCGACGACGCCGGCGGCGACGAAGGCGGTGACCAGGTTCAGCTGCAGCCACGGATGGCGAAAGCGCAGCGCGCGCTGCCACGGCGTGGCGAGGCGTTCTTCCTTCTCGACGCCGACCATCGCGCCGGCCTGCGCGCTGATCTCGAACGCCTGTTCCTCGAACAGCACGGCGCCGCGCACCAGACCGAGCAGGCGTTCGTCCTTGTCGCAGACCGGATAGACCGGGTAGTGGCGCGTGACCACCTCGCGCATCGCGTCGATGACGTCGCGGTCCGGGCGCAGGGCGAACGGCCGCGGCAGCATGATTTCGGCGAGGCGCTGGCTGGCCTGCGCGAAGGCGAGTTCGCGGAATGCGACCAGGCCGGTCAGGCGCTGCGCGGAATCGACGACGAAGACATAGGTGATCAGCGTGTGCGAAACGATCGGGCGCAGCTTCTCGATGACCTCGGCGACCGTCGTTTCGGCGCCGAAAACGGCCGGGGCCGGTTCCATCAGGCGGCCGACCGTGCCTTCCGGCCAATGTTGTCCCGAGAGCCACTGGCCGTCGTCGCCCTGGCCGGCGGCGTGCGCGATCTGGCGGCGGCGTTCGGCGCCGAAACGGTCGAGGACCGCCACGGCGCGGCCGGGACCGAGCGTGCGCAGGAGTTGTGCGATCGTCGCATCCGGCAGCGCGCCGAGCCGGGCGACCGCTTCGTCGGCATCGAGCCCGCGCAGTTCGTCGGGCGTTACGGAATTGGATGACATGCCGGTTCCCCAGGACGGTTGACTTCTCACCGCGCCGGTCGCGGAGAGTCGGCAAGTGTATGCCGATACCAAGCCGGGCGATCACGCCGTCCTGCGCCGGCGTCCCCCGCAAGGCCGGATGGCCGCGCCATCGCAGGCGGAACGGGAAACGCAGGCGGCGCGTGTCAACCAGTGGCGGCCGGGCGCGTTCCGTTCATCCGTTCTTTAGCCTCCGCACGCGAATATGCCGCTTGTGGAAACCAACCAGGGTACGCTCCGATGACAAATAGAATTCTAGCCATTGCGCTTTTGGGTACCGCGATCGTTTCCGCGGCCGGTTGCGTTGCCGCGCCTCCGCGGGTGCGCTACGACGACGACTACTACCAGCGTCGTGCACAGTACGACTGCTCGCGCTGCGGCGTGATCAAGGACGTAGGTCAGGTCTATGTGCGCGAGAACAGCACCAGCGGCGGCGGCGCCGTGCTCGGCGCGATCATCGGCGGCGTGCTCGGCAGCACCATCGGCAAGGGCGATGGACGCACCGCGGCGACCGTCGCGGGCGCGGTGGCCGGCGGCTTCGCCGGCAACGCCGTCGAACGCAACAACAACGACGGCGGCGACCGGCCGGCGTGGCAGTTCCATGTGCGCCTGGACAGCGGGCGCTGGGCGACCGTCACGCAGTGGGACAACGATGATCTGCGTCCCGGCGATCGCGTGATGATCCGCAACGATCGTCTGATGCGTCTGCGCTGATTCGCAGCCGGCGCTGAAGAGAAAACGCTGAAAAAAGAAAAAGGCCGGTGGAGAAATCCACCGGCCTTTTTTTCGATGCGAAAACTGCGTCAGTTGATGCGATAGAAATTGTGCGCGCCGATCGTCGCGATCGGTGGTCCCTTGATCCATCCTGGATAGTTGGAATCGGCCGCGACGAAATGATCGGCGTTCGGCACGACGAACTTGCGCTGGTCGCGCGGCAGCGACCACATCGCGATGGCGCGGTCGGCGATCTTCCACGCCTTCTGCCACGCTTCCGGATTGTCGAGCACGAAATTCGAACTGGTGGTGGAGAGAGCGAACTGACCGGGCGACTGTACGACGTCGCAGACCGATGTTCCCCAGCGCTTGTTTTCGCGGCGGCGCATGGCGACTTCGGCGACCGCCATCTGGCCGGTCTGGGATTCGCTGCGGGCTTCGAGATAAACGGTCGTCGCAAGACAGACCTGATCGGACGAGGGCTGCGGCAGGATCGACGCAAGCCAGAGTAGAAAAGCCAATTTCACGTGTTGCTACCTCACTACGCGACGGCTCGTGCGGTCGGTCATCGAACACGATCCGTATGGACCGTACGCAATTCCCGTGATGCGCAGAAGCGCGCACCGTGCATCCACCATCTGTTGTTGAAGCTGCGGCGCGCGCGCGAATTGGGATCGCGCTGATCAACGCCTGTTGGTCACGTCTGCCACCCCGGCAGTCGTTCCAACGTGAGTACCACGTGCCGGTGTTTCTGCGCCGGCGCCGATCGCAGTGCAACCATGCGACCGTTAGTAATTCGTTGCATAAAAAACGCCCTGACTGAGCAGAGCGTGGAAACGGAGGTTACGCGAAAAGAGGGTTCGATGTCCCTGAATGAGCGCCCCTCGTTCAGTTAAGGCTAAGGAAGCGCTCGGGCGCTCGTGTGTCGAATTGTAAATGCCGGCATTCGATCGCGCGTGAAATATTCCGCGGACGTAATTGCGTATAGATGTATTTACGTCTGGACGTCTATTCGATAATTACTCGAACGGAGTTTCCGCTGGCCGTGGCGAGATTCTTCGAATCTGCATTCGCATCGGCGACGACGGCGAGCGCTTCGCTCGCTGTCGCAGACAGGGAGGTGGAGTACAGCACGTGTCCCGCCGTGTGCGTGCCGTCGGCGATGATAGGCGTTCCGGGTGCCGGTGCTGCGCCGTCGATGGCCAGACGCAGCAGGTGGCGTTTGTTGCCGCCGCGAAAGTGCAGTCGCGCTGCGACCTCCTGGCCCGGATAGCAGCCTTTGTCGAAACGGATAGCATCGAGGCGCTCGAGGTCGAGCGCCTGCGGTACGAATTCGCCGCTCGATTCGGTCGTCAGCAAGGGCAGCCTCGCGGCGATGTCCTGCGTGCGCCACCGCGTGAGCGCCTCTGCATCGATCGCGGCATCGGCCGATACCGCGATCCAGGCGATGCGATTGGCCGGGCCCGGCAGCGCGAGCGCATAGCCGGCCCGATACGCGGCGAACCCGCGTGCGGCCATCGAGCCCGGAAGATCCGATGGCGGCAGGGCGTGCAGCGCCCAGTCCGAGGGCGCCTCCAGCGCCACCTTCGAACGGAAGACGAAGCGCGCGAGCGCCGCGCGCATGCCGGCGGCGTCGCCGAGAGGAAGCCATGCCAGCAGCCGGGTCGCATCGGTGCGCAGCAGCGCGAAGAAGCAGCGCGCGCGGCCCTGCGCATCGAGCCAGGAACTCCATTGCCAGGCGCCGACGGCGAGTTCGTTGACGTTGCTGGTGAACTGGGCGTGCGCGAATGCGACCGCATCGGCGCCGTCGAGGATGAGTACGCCGGCCGGGCTTAGAAGCTGCGGAGCCGACGCAGCCGGGTCGGAGGTCGCGAATACGGAGGTCATGGATGGCGATGTCTTGCTGCGCACAGGGAATTCAAGACTGTAGCACCCGCGACGAAACGCCCATTTTCCACTTGTTGCGGGCCGCGCGGAGGCGCTCGCGGCGGCGCGAGATGAAGCCGACTTCACCGCGCCGTGGTTGTAAGCGTACGCGGCTGGGTTTAACCTTCGCGCCGCACTGCACCATGTCGAACCCGAAATCTCCCTCCAGCGAACCCGCCACGCCTTCGTCCGAAGGCAGCGAGACCGGCGTGCCGGACCCGTCGGCACCCCCTGCAGGAGAAATCGGCGGACATGAGTCGGGGCTGGACCCGACCCGCTACGGGGATTGGGAAAAGAACGGCCGCTGCATCGATTTCTGATGCGAACTCGCGCGTCGTAGGCGCGGCTTGCGGCTTTTGTACAACGTCAGCACGAGCCAGCCATGCCAGCCACCGCGCGACCTTTATCGCCGCACCTCTCGATCTACCGCTGGCAGATCCAGATGGTCACCTCGATCATCCACCGCGCGACCGGCATCGCCTTGGCGGCCGGCACGATCCTGCTCTGCGTCGCGCTGCTCGCCCTGGCTGCCGGGCCCGAGCCGTATGCGAAAGTGCAGGCGTTCTGCGCATCGTGGATCGGCTTGATCCTGCTGTTCGGCTGGACCTGGTCGCTCGCCTTCCATCTGCTCAACGGCATTCGCCATCTGCTGCAGGACGTCGGCCTCGGCTACCTGCCCGCGCAGTTCGTGCGCAACAGCTGGCTCGCCGTCGCCGGCAGCCTGGTGTTGACCGCGCTGGTCTGGGCCTGCGTGTTCGCGCAGCGGGGTGGCGCATGAGCAAGTCGCTGCGCACTCCGCTGAAGAACGCGCTCGGCCTCGGCTCGGCGCGGCACGGCGTGCACCATTTCCTGGTGCAGCGCGTGACTGCGGTCGCGCTCCTGTTCCTCTCGCTGTGGTTCGTCTGGAGCGTGCTCGCCGTCCTCCACAGCGACTACGCGGGCGCGCATGCGCTGGTCGCGCAGCCATGCAATGCCGTGCTGATGATCGCCTTCGTCGTCGCGATCTTCTGGCATGCGCAGCTCGGTCTGCAGGTGGTCGTCGAGGACTACGTGCATACGCGCTGGCTCGAATGGACGCTGCAGATCGCGATCAAGTTCCTCTGTTTCCTCGGCGCCGCCGCGAGCGTGCTGGCCGTCATCCGAATTGCGCTGGGACGCTGAATCACATGGACAGCTACAAGATCCAGGAACACAAGGTCGACATCGTGGTGGTCGGCGCCGGCGGCGCCGGCCTGCGCGCGACCTTCGGCCTCGCTGCCACCGGCCTCTCGACCGCGTGCATCACCAAGGTGTTTCCGACGCGCTCGCACACGGTCGCCGCGCAGGGCGGCATTTCCGCCGCGCTCGGCAACATGGGCGAGGACGACTGGCGCTTCCACTTCTACG
>DASWPR010000334.1:0-8527 GCA_036398455.1 Dokdonella sp. | reverse complement strand
TTGGTCAGCGCATCGAGATCGGCGGAAATCTCCGGCTTGAACGACGGCATGCCGGTCTTGTCGCCGTCATTGAGCGCGTGCACATAGCTGTCGATGTTGCTGCGCGTGCTTTCCAGTTCCTGGAACGCGAGCTCGTTGCCGCCGGCCGCTTCAGCCGAGAACTTGGCGAGCTGCTGCGACAGCACCTGGATCTGCGTCGTGTAGGCGATCGCCTTGCGGTCGTCGCGATTCTTGAGATACAGCGAAACGAAATCGATGATCGCGAAGACGAACAGGGCACCGAGCACCACGAACAATATCGTGTTCGCGTTGCCGCTGCGCTCCCGCCCGAGTGCACCCGACGTTGTACTCACGCATCACCCCTGCTGAAAGTTCGACTGCAAACCACGCGCCCTGCGTTCTGCGCGAAGCGCAACAGCGCCCCCGCACCCTGCCCGACGCCCATGCCGCTTCATGCCGCTGCCTGCTGGAACTCGGCGATGCGCACCAGTGCGGCCATGCTGAACAGGCCCCACTGGACGTCGCCGGACTGCAGGTTCTCGCCGACGAAGCGGCTGTATTTTTCATCCGATTCGCCGACCGCAGCCGCGAGCTGCGCTTCGGCGAAACTACGCTGACCGAGCACCTCGTCGATCAGCAGCCCGACGCTGCCGCCCTGCTGGCGCACGATGAGCACGCGCGAGGCGTCGCTGAGCGTGCTGCGTCCATCGCCGATGAAATCGCGCAGATCGACGGTGGGCACCAGGTTGCCGCGCACATTGGCGATGCCGAGCAGCCAGCTCTTCGCGCCCGGCACGACGGTCAGCGGCGGCAGGGTCAGGATTTCATTGACCTCGGCGATGCTGCTGACGAAATGACGCGGGCCGATGCGAAAACCGATGCCGCGCCACAAACCCGGCGCCTCGACCTGTTCCGGCGCTCCGGCGGCATGCGCAAGACTGCGCCGCTCGTACTCGGCGAGCGCCTCGAACGGCGTGCTGATGGCGAAATCGGCGCCGGCCATGTCAGTTCATCCGCAGCGCGCGCGGACACGGCCGCGCGGCGCCTCCGCCCGCGAAAACGTTGTGGTCCGGACGCCCGCCGTCGCGCGGCGGCGTCCCATGGATATTGCGTACGGCTGCCATCTCCACCCCTGTCGATCGAATGGCGCGTTGCGGTTTCACTTCCAGTCCACGTGGCGGCGGATCGCGCCGAGCAGCTCCTCGCGTGTGAACGGTTTGGTCAGATACTGCTCGGAGCCGACGATGCGGCCGCGCGCCTTGTCGAACAGGCCGTCCTTGGAGGACAGCATGATCACCGGCGTACTCTTGAACATCTGGTTGTTCTTGATCAGTGCGCAGGTCTGATAGCCATCCAGCCGCGGCATCATGATGTCGACGAAGATGATCTGCGGGTGCTGATCGGAGATCTTCGCCAGCGCCTCGAAGCCATCGGTCGCCGTGACGACTTCGCAGCCTTCCTTGCGCAGCAAGGTCTCGGCGGTCCGGCGTATGGTCTTCGAGTCATCAATGACCATCACCTTGACGCCGTTCAGGCCGCCTTCTTTCGTCTCGTCCACCGCGTCCCCCTGCCCTCGAATCAGTTTCAACCGCCGAATATCAGCAAAAGCCGTGCCGCCGTCGTCATGATAGCCGGCAAAGCAAACACCATCGCCCTTGACATGCCAAGGCTTGCGTCCGGTCCGGCGCGCGATCGAAACGCCTTATCCAATATACCTGCTGAAGCTGTCAAGTTGTTGTTGTAAGTCCGCGAATTGCTGGAAGATCGGGGTAGACAGACACAACGTTCGTATGTCCTGGGAGTGTAATATGTGAAGGAACGCACAGTTGCGACGCGCGTCGCGGGTTCCGCCGGCCGGATGCAGCCTCACACCCGGCGCTCGTGGCATGGTTCGCAGGCGATCGTCCGCGCCCGGCATTATCCTTCCGTCCTGACTCCCGGATTGCCCGCATGACCCGAACCCTTGCCGTTCTGATGGACCCGATCGCGCGCATCCAGCCGAAGAAGGACACCACGCTCGCGATGCTGATCGAGGCGCAGCGGCGCGGCTACCGCCTGCTCTACATGACCCAGGGCGACCTCGCGCTGCGCGGCGGCAAGCCGTGGGCGCGGCTCGCGCCGCTGCTGGTGCGCGACGATCCGCACGACTGGTTCACGCTCGGCGAGGCGCAATGGCGCGACTTCGCCGGCATCGATTTCGTTCTTGCGCGCAAGGATCCGCCGGTCGACCCGCAGTTCATCTACGACACGATGGTGCTGGAGCTGGCCGAGCGCGACGGCGTTGCCGTGATCAACAGGCCGCAGTCCCTGCGCGACTGCAACGAAAAACTCTTCGCGCTGCATTTCCCGCAGTGCTGCGCGCCGACCGTGGTCGCGCGCGATGCCGCCGAGATCAAGCGATTCGTCGCCGAACACGGCGAAGTGGTGCTGAAGCCGCTCGACGGCATGGGCGGACGCAGCATCTTCCGCTCACGCCATCGCGACCCGAACCTCAACGTGATCCTGGAGACGCTGACCGCGAACGGCGAGCAGTTCGCGATTGCACAGAAGTTCATCCCCGAGATCAGCGCCGGCGACAAGCGCGTACTGCTGATCGACGGCGAGCCGGTGGACTATGCGCTCGCCCGCATCCCGCAGGGCGACGAATTCCGCGGCAACCTCGCCGCCGGCGGACGCGGCGTCGGCGTTGCGCTGACCGCGCGCGACCGCTGGATCGCCGCCGAGGTCGGTCCGGAACTGGTCCGTCGCGGCCTGCGTTTCGTCGGCCTCGACGTGATCGGCGACTGGCTGACCGAGGTCAACGTGACCTCGCCGACCTGCGTGCGCGAACTCGATGCGCAGTTCGGCCTGAACATCGCCGGCCTCCTGTTCGACCGGCTCGAAGCAGTCCCCAGCCGATGAGCGCAACCGGTTCCGGCAGCGCCGATCGTCTCGGCGTCACCCTGCTGTTTTCGGTGGTTGCGCACGCCGTGCTCGCGCTCGGGCTGACGTTCGAGTTCGAGAAGCCCGCGCCGCGGCTGCCGACGCTGGACGTGATCCTGGTGCAGTCGGCCAACAGCGAGAAGCCCGAAAAAGCCGACTTCATCGCGCAGGCGAACAACAGCGGCGGCGGCGACTCCGACAAGGCGCACCGCCCCGCGCAGCCGGTTTCCAGTCCGCTGCCGAAGCCGAACAGCGGCGCCGCGCCGGTGCCGCTGGAAGACGGCGCGCCGCAGCCGACGCCGCCGAGTCCGACCGAAGTGCTGACGCGCAGGAAGTCGGACTACAGCGTCACCACCGACCGCCAGGCGCCGGAGACGCCGGACCGCCCGAGCGAGAACCCGCGCGAAACCGAACAGCGCAAGATGGAAATGGCCAGGCTCGCGCAGGAGATCCAGAAGGACGCCGAGCAGTATGCGAAGCGGCCGAAGCGCAAGTACATCTCGGCCAACACGCAGGAATACGAATTCGCCGCGTACATGCGCGCCTGGGTCGCGCGCATCGAGCGCATCGGCAATCTCAACTATCCCGACGAAGCGCGCCGCCAGCAGCTGCATGGCCAGCTCGTGCTGACGGTCGGCCTCGAGCGCAGCGGCAAGATCAAGAGCATCGACGTGATCCAGTCCAGCGGGCACAAGGTGCTGGACGACGCCGCGATCCGCATCACGCGCCTGGCCGAACCGTTCCCGCCGCTGCCGGAAACCAAGGAAAAGGTCGACGAACTCTACATCTCGCGCACCTGGCAGTTCCTGCCGGGCGACATCCTGCGCAATCGCTGAACCGCAACCGATCGCGCCGCGGCACGGCCGGTTTCTGCCGATGGCGATGCAAGACGGCTCCCGTACAATGCCGCCATGCTCGAATCGACCCCTCTCACGAACCAGTTGCTGATCGCCATGCCGGCCCTGCGCGATCCGAATTTCGCGCGCGGCGTCACCTTCCTGTGCCAGCACGGCGAAGACGGCGCGATGGGGCTGATGATCAACCGGCTGTCCGAGTATCGCCTCGGCGACGTGCTCGCGCAGATGAACCTGCACTCGGAACTGGCCGATGTGATCGACGCGCCGGTCCTGATCGGCGGACCGGTGCAGCCGGAGCGCGGTTTCGTGCTGCATACGCCGACCGGCGACTGGGAATCCTCGTTCCGCATCTCCGAGCGCGTCAGCGTCACCACCTCGCGCGACATCCTCGTCGCCATCGCCGCCGGCAACGGGCCGCGCCATGCGGTGGTCACGCTCGGCTACTCGGGCTGGAGTCCGGGCCAGCTCGAACAGGAGCTGTGCAACAACCATTGGCTGACCGCGCCCGCAGCCGAGCACGTGCTGTTCGAAACGCCGCTGGAAGATCGCTGGGAGGCCGCCGCGGGCCTGGTCGGCGTGAACCTGCTGCAGCTGACGAGCTATGCCGGCCACGCCTGAGCCCTCGCTCCCGCAAGGCGCGGGCAACGTCCTCGCGTTCGACTACGGCACACGCATCATCGGCGTCGCGCTCGGCAATCGCATCGCCGCCAGCGCACGCGCGTTGACCACGCTCGCCAACGGCGACTGGGCGCGACTCGACACGCTCGTCGCCGACTGGCAGCCGGAACGCTTCGTCGTCGGCCTGCCGCTCGCGCTGGATGGCGGCGAACAGCCGATGACGCGCGCCGCGCGCGATTACGCCGTGGCACTGCAGCGCCGCTATCGGCGCCCGGCCGAGCTGGTCGACGAACGCCATACCTCGGGCGAAGCGGCGGGCCGGTTCGCCGAACAGCGCGCGCGCGGCACTGCAAAGCGAAAGCACGGTGCCGCGATCGACGCACTGGCGGCGCAGATCATCCTCGAGTCCTGGCTCGCCGACGGCGCTTCGTCGACAATCCGCACCCCGCCATCGCCCTAGCGAGACTGCATGTCCGAGACCGTCGACGCCCCTGACCGCCTGCGCCATCTGCTGACGCTCGAAGGGCTCGGCCGCGTGCGCATCGAGGCCCTGCTCGATCGCGCCGCGGCGTTGCGCGCACAGTTCCGCGCCGGCGCGAGCGCGCTGCCGCTGCTGCAGGGGCGCACGGTCGTGAACCTGTTCTTCGAGCCGTCGACGCGTACGCGCACGAGCTTCGAACTGGCCGCGCGCCGGCTCGGCGCGGTGGTGGTGAATTTCGACATCGCCAGTTCCTCCACCAGCAAGGGCGAGACGCTGGAAGACACCCTGGCGACGCTGGAAGCCATGGACGCCGACGCGTTCGTCGTTCGCCACAAGGAGAACGGCACGCCGGCGCGACTGGCCGCGCACGCGAAGCGCGCCGCCATCCTGAATGCCGGCGACGGCAATCATGCGCATCCGACCCAGGGACTGCTCGACCTGCTGACGATCCGCGATCGCAAACAGCGCGTCGAAGGTCTGAAGGTGACGATCTGCGGCGATATCAAACATTCGCGCGTCGCTCGTTCGGACATCCATGGCCTCGCCGCACTCGGCGCCGCCGAGATCAGGCTGTGCGGCCCGGCCTCGCTGCTGCCGGCACCGGATCAATTCCCCCACTGCGGCCTCTACGACGATTTCGACGCTGCGATCGACGGTGCCGATGTGGTGATCATGCTGCGGCTGCAGAAGGAGCGCATGGAAAGCCTGCCCGACCTCGACGAACCGAAGTATTTCGCCCGCTACGGCCTTTCCTCCACCCGCCTCGCGCGCGCTCATCGCGATGCGCTCGTGATGCATCCCGGGCCGATGAATCGCGGGGTCGAAATCGCATCCGACGTGGCCGACGGCGCGCAATCGGCGATCCTCGACCAGGTCGCCAATGGCGTGTTCGTGCGCATGGCGACGCTGGCGCAACTGCTCGGCAGCTGAGACCAGCGCGCGTTCACGCTTCGTCACAAGCCCGCTCGGCCGCCCTGCTAGACTGCCCGGCGCTTTTTTGGGGGAGTAATCCAATGCTGAGATATGAACTGCGCGGCGCCGCCGTGCTTGCACTGGTGCTGGCGTTGGCCGGCTGCGGCAAGAAGGTGGACGACGCGGCGCCGCTCGCATTCGTGCCGGCCGACACGCCGTACGTGATCGCCAACAGCGAGCCGCTGCCGGATGCGACCTCTCAGCGCTTCGCGCAGCAGATGAAGGTGGCGTGGCCGTTCATGCTCGACAGCATCGATCATGCGCTGGCCGAGCTCGGCAAGGATGATCCCCAAAGCGCGGCCATGCGCCCTGTGCGCGCGCTGCTCGACGAGGTCCGCGAACGCGACACCCCGGAGAAATGGCAGCAGATCGGGCTGGGGTCGAAAGTACGATCGGCGATCTACGGTGTCGGCCTGCTGCCGGTCGTGCGCATCGAACTCGTCGATGTCGACGCCTTCCGCGCGATGATTGCGCGCGTCGAGCAGAAAGCCGGCGCGAAGCTGACCACCGCGAAGATCGGCACGCAGGACGTGTGGACGTTCGGCAACGAGGCCGTGCTCGGCCTGATGGCGATCGAAGACAAGCACTTCGTGCTCACGGCCGTGCCCGCCGCTGCCGACGAGGCGTTGAAGCGGCGCGTCCTCGGCCTCGACCGCCCTGCGCAAAGTCTCGCCGCCAGCGGCGCACTGGCCGAACTCGACAAGACCCAAGGCTACCTGCCGTATGGCAGTGGCTGGATCGATGTGCGATGCACGCTGGCCCTGCTGATCGACGATCCGAGCGTGGCCGCTTTCGCACGCGGTTTCGGTGCGCCGTCGCCGACGTTCGAACCGGCCTGCCGCGCCGACTTCGAACGCATCGCCGCGAATGCGCCGCGTCTCTCCTTCGGCTACAGCACGTTGGACGCCGAACGCATGGCGTTCAAGGGACGCCTGGAGCTCGCCCCGGCGATTGCGCAGGCGCTCGCCCGCATCACCACCGCGCCGCCGGGACCCCCCGCCGGCAAGGACTCGTTCCTCGATTTCGGCATCACGCTGCCGTTGCTGAAGGCACGCGACTTCTGGGTCGAGCAGGCCGGTGCAGTCGCCAAGGCGCCGTTCCAGTGCGGCGCACTTGCGCCGCTCAACGAGACGTTTGCCGAGGCCAGGGAGAAGCTCGACCAGAGCGTGCCGCCGCC
This sequence comes from Dokdonella sp., assembly GCA_036398455.1. Classification (GTDB taxonomy): domain Bacteria; phylum Pseudomonadota; class Gammaproteobacteria; order Xanthomonadales; family Rhodanobacteraceae; genus Dokdonella_A. The sequence continues at coordinate 1,500 of DASWPR010000334.1, read as the reverse complement.
GATGTCGGACTTCAGCGGCCTGCGCGTGACGATCAGCCATTTCGGCTGGCCGGACGGCGCCGCCAAACCGGACGTGTCCGGCATCGTATTGCTCGGCAGCAGCAATCCGGGCTTCCTGATCAATCTGGCGCAGTTGTCCGTGCCCGCCCTGCGTGACATGAAGCTCGGCACCGACGGCAAACCGGTCGCGCTGCCTCGGGGCACGCTGCCGGCCGAGATGGCCGGCGACCTCGACGTGCACGCGGCGATGAACCCGAGCGCGCTCGGCGTTGCCGTCGGCAAGGACGAGGCCGCACGACTCGGCGCTGCATTGGCAGCGCCCGCCGCCGCGGGCGGCGTTCTGCTCGATGCCAGCTACAGCGGCGAGATCTATACCGCGTTCAGCCAGATGATCGGCCGCTTCGCCGATGTGATCCCGGCCGAGCAGCGCCAACAGCTCGAATCGCAACGCAAGCTCTACGCGTTCTACGCGACGTGGTTCAAGCGGTTCGATGCACGCGTGACGGTCGGCAACGACGGCGTCGACTTCATCGAAAGCGTCGAGTTCGCCAAGCCCTGACGGGCACGCCAAACGCGCGCGCGATTCACCGCGGCGCTCAGAGATCGGCCGCCAGCATCAGGTCCAGATGCAGGCGGTCGCCGAGCCCGGCCGCCGCGTTCGCCTCGCGCCACAGCCGCATCACGTCCTCCGGCTCGACGCAGCGCGTGCGCGAGCCGTCCGCATGCAGCACGACGATCGCCGGGTACCACTGCCGCAGCCGCCGCAGATAGTCGATCGGCGCCGTCGCCGTGGCGCGCTCGATCGCCCACGGATGAAATTCGCTGAGCAGCAGCGGGCGCCAGCGCGCCAGCGTGCGTTGGAGGCCACGCACTGCCAAAGGCTCCATGCCCTCGATATCGAGCTTGACCAGATCGAGTCGCTCGAGCGACGCCAATGCGTCGTCCAGCACGATCGTCGGCACGCGCACGCCGCTGCCCTGCGCGTCGCGCAGACGTTCGCCGGCGGCGGCGGGGCGCGCGCTGTTCGAGGTGGCCGGATGGGTGCGCAGTTCGATCGCGCCAACACGGTCGGACGCCGCCGCCGCGATGATCCGGATCTGCTCGAAGCGATTGGCCTGCGCCGACCGCGCGAGCAGCGCGCGCGTGCGCGCGACCGGTTCGACCGCGATGACGCGGCCCTGCGCGCCGACCAGACTCGCGCCGAGCAGCGTCAGCAGGCCGACGTTCGCACCGACATCGAGCATCACATCGCCCGGGCGCAAGCGTTCTCGCAGGACTGCCGTGACATGCGGTTCGTAGCGGTGACCGGCCAGCAGCGGCAAGCCCACATGCGCGTCGCTCGCACGCACGTAGACGCGATAGCCGTCCATAGCGACCACCTGCGCAGGTTCGTCCTCGTTGACCACGAACCAGCGGCGTCCGCGCCAGCCCGGGCCCGCCGCGGCATCGTCGAGCGCCAGCAGCAGGCGCAAATCCGGGTATCGCGCCAGGCGCGCCAGC
>DASWPR010000333.1:0-10163 GCA_036398455.1 Dokdonella sp. | reverse complement strand
CGTGACACCGCCGAGTGCCATCAGCACGGAACACCACCGAGAGGCTCCGTCCTGGATGACGCTCGGCTCTCGGCGCCGTGCGCGAAGTGGAAGGTCGCTACGCGGAAGCGTTCGATCTGCTCGTCGCCGCCAACGCGGCCGTGCGCAAGCGCCTGCCGTGGAGCGCCGCCGCGTTCTCGCGCGAAGTGGACGCCATCGCGGCGGCCTTCCCGCAGGCATCGCCCAGCGCTGCCGTGGATGAAGAACTCGGCCGCGAAGTCATCTTCATCGTCAGCCTGCCGCGCTCCGGCTCCACCTTGACCGAGCAGATTCTCGCCGCGCACCCCGATGTCGAAGGGGCCAGCGAGTTGCCCGACCTCGAAGCCGTCATCGATGAGGAATCGCATCGCCGCGGAGCGAAATTTCCGGCCTGGGCGGCGACGGCGACGCAAGAAGACTGGCATCGGCTCGGCCGCCGCTATCTCTAACGCACGCGGCGCTGGCGCGCGCAGCGCGCACGCTTCACCGACAAGATGCCCGACAACTGGCGGTACGCCGGTGCGCTCTTCGCGATGCTGCCCGGCGCGCGCGTCGTCAACTGCACGCGCGACCCGCTCGAAACCAGCTGGTCGTGCTTCAAGCAGTTGTTCGGCCCCGGCCGGCAGGCTCACAGCTACGACCTTGCCGACCTCGGCGCCTATTGGCGCGACTACGATCGCCTGATGCGGCACTGGTGCAGGCTGCAGCCTGCGCGCCTGCGCGATTTCTCCTACGAAGACCTGCTCGCCGATGCGGCCGCCGCCGTGCATTCGCTGCTCGAATTCTGTGCGCTGCCGTTTGACGCCGCCTGCCTGCAATCGCACACGGCGACGCGGCCGGTGCGCACGGCCAGCGCGGCGCAGGTGCGCGAGCCGTTGCGCGCCGACACCCGGCGCGCACTTCACTACGGCGCGCGACTCGATCCATTGCGGCACGCGCTGGCCGATCCGCGCGAAGCGGCGGACGGCGCAGATTGAACCGCGCCGGCGCGGCGTCTGCGCGAAGCACGCGCGCGGGCCCTGCTAAGCTAAGTGACCCGCATGAGTTTTCTGCCGAGGAGGCCGTTGCCACTCCATGTCGACCGTCATGAATACGCCGTCCGGCGCCGCGCGCAGTGCAGCCGAAGGACAGGCTTCCGCCGAAATCGATCGCCTGGCCGGCCTCTCGCCGACCACCCGCGGCCTGGTCGAGCAGGCGACGCGTGAAATCGCCGCCGAACAGCTCGAACGCGCCAGCGAAACGCTGCGCGCTGCCTTGACGCTGGCGCCGACGCACCCGGAAGCACTGCGACTGTTCGGTGTCGCCAACTACCGGCAGAACCGTCACGACATCGCCATCGCGGCGCTGCGTCAGGCGCAGGTGCGGCGCCCGGACGACGCCCTGATCCTCAACGATCTGGGCAACGCGCTGGCCGGCACGCCCGACACCGAGGCGGCGCTCGCCAGTTGGCGCGCGGCCTGCCGGATCGCGCCGGACTTCGGCCTCGCCTGGTACAACCTCGGCCGTCAGTTGCGCGAATACGGCGACGTGGCGGGAGCGGCTGCCGCACTGCAGAAAGCCGTCGACCTGCTGCCGGATCACTGGCAGTCGCGCGCGGTGCTCGGCGATGCCCTGGTCGAACTCGGCCGCGTCGACGAGGGCGCCGCCCTGTTTCGCGCGATCCTGGCCGAACGCCCGCAGACCGGACGCGCCTGGTGGGATCTGGCCAACATCAAGACGGTTCCATTGCGCGACGACGAAGTCGAGGTGCTCGGCGCCCAGCTCGCCAGCGCCGATCTTCCCGATGCCGATCGTATCGGGATGGGCTTCGCGCTGGCGAAAGCACTCGAAGACCGCGCCCGCTACACCGAGGCGTTCGCCTATTTCAGCGATGCGAACGCGCGCATGAGCCGCCGCGCGGCATGGAACGCCGCCGGCTTCCCGCAACTGCTCTCGCGCATCGTTTCGGCGTTTTCTGCGGCGCGCACGCAGGCGCCGACGAGCGACCTCGGGCATGAAGTCATCTTCGTCGTCAGCATGCCGCGCTCGGGTTCGACCCTGGTCGAGCAGATCCTCGCCGCGCATGCGGACGTCGAGGGCGGCAGCGAATTGCCGTATCTGGGCCAGGTCATCACGGAGGAGTCGCAGCGGCGCCGCATGGCATTCCCGGACTGGGTCAGCACAGCGACCGCGGCCGACTGGGAGCGCATGGGCCGACGCTACCTCGCGCTGGCCGCGCGCTGGCTGCAGAACCGTCCGCGCCTGACCGACAAGATGCCGACCAACTGGATGCTGATCGGCGCGATCCGCGCAATGCTTCCCGGCGCGCATATCGTGCACAGCCGCCGCGATGCCGTCGAGACGTGCTGGTCGTGCTTCAAGCAATTGTTCACGCGCGGCCAGGAGTACACCTACGACCTCGGCCATCTTGCGGTGTACCGGCAGACCTACGAGCGCGCGATGCGCAGCTGGAGCGAACTGTTTCCGAACGCGGTGCACGAACTCGGCTACGAGGCGCTGCTCGATGAACCCGAGCGGCAGACGCGCGCCCTGCTCGATTTCTGCGCGCTGCCGTTCGATCCAGCGTGCCTGCGTCCGCACGAGGCCGAACGCAGCATCCGCACGCCGAGTTCGGCGCAGGTCCGCCAGCCGCTGCGTCGCGACACCGCACGCGCGGTCCACTACGGCAAGCTGCTCGATCCCCTGCGCAATGCGCTGCGCGGGAACGCCTGACGTGAGCGGCGCGGGCACCTGCTAAGCTCACTCGATCGCCGCAATGTGACTCCATGAACGTACCTGCCTCGCAGACCCGCGCCCCCTCGCCGACAGCGGCCGCCGCCGCGCCCTTCGATCGCCTCGACGGGCTGTCGCCCGCAACGATCGACCTGCTGCGGCAGACCGCACAGCACCTGCGCAGCGGCAAGCTGCAACTGGCCGAACAGACGCTGCTCAGCGCCGAGGCGCTGGCGCCGCGCCATGTCGAAGTGCAGCGCACGCGCAGCCTGCTGCTGAATCACGCGGGCCGGCATATCGAGGCGCGCGACCTGATCCGCAAACTGTTGCTGCTGCATCCCGACGAGCCTGCCCTGCTCAATGATCTTGGGGGCGCCTTGCGCGGCTGCGGCGACTACGAAGGCGCCTTCGCCACCTGGCAGCGCGCCTGCGATCTGCAGCCGGACTTCGCGATCGGCTGGTTCAATCTCGCGCGCAACCTGAAGGCACAGGCGTGGATCGAGGAATCGCTGCCTGCGCTCGAGCGCACGGTCGCGCTCGCCCCGGAAAATCTGCTCGCCCGAACCATGTACGCCGACGTGCTGGTCAACCTCGGCCATTTCGGCGAAGCGCGCACGCAGTATCTCGATGTGCTGCAACGCGCACCGAACACGGGCTCGGCCTGGTGGGGCCTCGCGAGCATCAAGTCGGTGCGCCTGAGCGATGCCGAAACCGAGCAGCTCACGCAGCTGCTGCAAAGCCCGGGCATCGCCGAAACCGACCGCATCGCGATGGGCTGCACGCTGGCGAAGGCACACGAAGACGCAGGACGCTACGCCCAGGCGCACGCGACCCTCACCGCTGCGAATGCGCGCATGCGTCAGCTCAAGCCATGGAGCGCGGCGAAGTTCCACGCGATGGTCGAGCAGACGCTGGCGGCCTTCACGCAGCCGCACGCCCACGCCGAAGACGCGCAGCTCGGCGCCGAGGTGATCTTTATCGTCAGCCTGCCGCGTTCGGGCTCGACCCTGACCGAGCAGATTCTCGCCGCGCACCCGGATGTCGAAGGCGCCAGCGAACTGCCCGACCTGGCGGGCGTGCTGCGCGAGGAATCGCAGCGGCGGCGCGTCGAATTTCCGCATTGGGTGGCCGATGCCAGCGCCGCCGACTGGACACGCCTCGGCCGCGCCTACCTGGCCCGCACGGCGCGCTGGCGACGGCGCCGCCCGCTGTCCACCGACAAGATGCCGAACAACTGGTTCTTCATCGGCGCGGCGCTGGCGATGCTGCCGGGCGCGCGCATCGTCAATTGCCGGCGCGACCCGGTCGAGACCTGCTGGTCCTGCTACAAGCAGCTGTTTTCCAACGGCAACGAATTCAGCTACGACCTCGGCGACCTGGCGGCGTTCTGGCACGACTACGATCGTGCGATGCAGCAATGGCATGCGCTGGCGCCGGGCCGGATCCGCGATCAGGTGTACGAACGCCTGGTCGCCGATGCCGAACCCGAGGTGCGCGCCCTGCTCGATTTCTGCGGCCTGCCGTTCGATGAGGCCTGCCTGCGCTTCCACGAGGCCGCGCGCAGCGTGCGTACCGCGAGCGCCAGTCAGGTGCGCGAGCCGCTGCGGCGCGACACCGCCCGCAGCGCGCACTACGGCGACCTGCTCGCGCCCCTGCGCGCCGCCCTGGCACGCGCGGGCTGAACCCGCGGTTAGCACACTGCCGGGATGACCGCAGCGGCGTTGCCAGCCGCACCGCCAACGGAGCACTTTGCGCCAAAATCGAGCAGCGCAGACGGCCGCTTGCGCACCCCGTTTTTCCCCGCGGCAGCGCCGTTTCGAGCCATATCACAGAGGCGTGAACAACATTCAGTTTGGCGCATGAACATTCCCTGAAAAGTTTGTTGCCACTGCGTTGCGATGTTTGCTATGTTCGGAGGGCACTCGTGCACCAGCCACTCCATGGGGATCACATGATGAAAGGCAGGATTAACGGAAAGCTTTCCTTACTCTCCGCTGCAGTTCTGATGGCTTTAGCCGCCTCAGACTCCAACGCCAACAACACCAGCAATTTGAGCAAGGCCCACCCTTCACAGGCGGGCGGTTCCAAGTCCAAGATTGCACAGATTCACAAGCATCTCAGAACCGAAAAGAACGCCACCTCCAAGGCACGGCACTACGCGCAAGCCCGCGTGCCGCTCGCCAATCACGGCGTTGCACACAGCACCCGCGGCACCGGCACCGTTCTCTACGACCAGACCGGATCGCTGACCAGCAACGGCCTCGTTGCAGAAACCTTCAGCGCTTCGAGTTCGTTCGCTTCGCTGGCCGCAGACTCTGCCGATGACTTCGTCGTCAGCGCAGGCGGCTGGACCATCACCGGCTTCAACTTCCTCGCGTTCAACTACTACGGCACCACGGTAGACAACGTCGCCGACGTCTACGTCTATGCGGACGACGGCGGTCTGCCGGGCGCATCGCCGGTGTGTACATCGATCGGCTCGTCCAACAGCCCGAGTCCGTACGATGCATACACGACGCTCGCCGGCATCACGCTGAACTCGCCCTGCGCGCTCGATGCGGGCACGTACTGGGTGTCGCTCGCGTTCCAGAATCCGCCGGGCGGCACGAACTGGCCGTACTACTGGCTGGAGAGCAGCCCGGTGACCGGTGCCGAGGGTGCGTTCCGCAACCCCAGCGATGCGTTCGGCACGAGCTGCACGGATTGGGAGCACATCTCCGCCTGCGGCGTGGCCGCCAATGACTTCGCGTTCCAGATTCTCGGAACGGCGGGCGGTGGTGGCGACACTCTCCAGCTTTCGCTGACCCTCGCGCTCGACAACGGCGATCCGGCGCAATGCGGCGTGTCGACCAACCTCAGCGTCGATCTCGGCGATCAGATCAACTTCTGCTACACGGTCACCAACAACACCGGCGTCGACCTGAGCTACCAGACGCTCAGCGACACGCTCGCTGGAACGCTGTTCACGCTGAGCCCGCAGGACCTGCCCGCTGGCGGCAGCCTGCAGTTCAACCGCATCGTCCCGGCTACGGTCGCCAACAACGGAACCGTCACGGCGACGTGGACGTCGCAGGACGGCACGCCGGGCTACGGCTACGATGACACGGGCGCGTCGAACTTCGTCGACATCACCGGTTCGGGCACTGCGCTGAACCTCGGCGACGACTCCTCCACCGACATCACGATGCCGTTCTCGTTCCCGTTCTACGGGGTGGTGACCAACCAGCTGACGATCGGCAACAACGGCGGCGTCATCGTCGGTACGCCGGGAGCCACGCTGACCTGGAACAACACGGCTCTGCCGGGTGCGCTCGACGGCACCAACACGACGCCGGCACTGCTGCCGTTGTGGGACGATTTCTTCACGTTCAGCGCCGGTCACGACGTTTACTACGCCACGCTCGGCACCGCGCCCAACCGTCAGTTCGTCATCGAGTATGCCGATCAGCTGCACTATGACGGCGGCCCGGACAACACCGACGGTACGACGTTCGAAATCATCATCGACGAAGCGACCGGCAACTTCTCGTTCGAATACAGCGACGTCGAATACACGGCCAACGGAAGCGCCGGAAGCCCGCCTGATCCGACCGTTTGCGACGGTGGCATCTGCGCCACGGTCGGCGTCCAGCAGGACGGCACGGTTGCCAATCAGTACTCGTTCGACACCGCCTCGCTGCACGACGGCCAGTCGATCGCGTGGACGCCGAGCGTCATCTCCAACACGTTCACGGCCACCGCCAGCGCAACGCTGGATGTCGGCTTCCCGGTCATCGCGGTCGATCCGACCACGCTGGCGGCGGCGGTTCCTGTCGGCGGCACGACGACGGCCACGTTGACGATCAACAACACGGGCAACCGCGATCTCAACTGGAACATCGACGAAGCACCGAGCACCGGCAGCACGCGTGCGCACTTCCCGGCCCATGCCGACCGCAGCCACATGGCGACGGCCGAGAAGCTGCGTCAGGCTCGTGCAGGCGCGACCAAGCTCGCTCCGGTACTGACGGGCAAGGACGGCAAGCCGCTGTTCCATCCGTTCCACACCGGTCCGTCCGGCGTGGCCCAGGTACCGTCGTTCGCCAATGACGTCATCAATACCCAGTTCGTGTCGCTCGATGCGGCCGTGCCGGATACGCTGACGAACATCGGCGCGCTCTCCAGCTCTCCCGTCCTGTACATCGGCGGTTCGTTCGCGAACAACGACTTCAGCACGGAATACGCGATCGGCTACAGCAGCGCCGATGGCAGCAGCAGCCTCGCCACGATCGATACGTCGACCGGCGCGGTAACCGTCATCAACGGAGCCCTCAGCAGCGACGAGGGTGCGGTGATGATCGGGCTTCGCTGGGACGGCACGACCAACACGATGTACGCCTCCGGCGTCAGCGCGGATGGTTCGACCAGCTACCTGTACACGATCGACTCCTCGACGGGCGCGTTGACGCTGGTCGGCCCGGTTCCCGGCGTGCTGATCGAAAGCCTCGGCTTCGACAGCGCCGGCAACCTGTACGGCCTCGACATCGGTGGTGACCAGATCATCGCGATGGACAAGGCCAGCGGCGACTTCCAGCCGCTGCTGCCGCTCGGCTTCGATGCCAACTATGTGCAGGCGATGGACTTCGATCCGTCGACCGACATGTTGTGGTATGCCGGTTACAACAAGTACGGCGGCATCATGTACGAGATCGACGTCAGCGTTCCGTCGATCACCGAAGTGGGCCCGATCGGCGGCGGCGGCGAGTTGCCGACGTTCGCAGTCGCGGTTCCCTCCGGCGGCTGTGCGACACCGGACGACGTGACGTGGTTGTCGGTGGCTCCGGCCAGCGGCACGACCGCGGGCGGCGCCTCGTCGACGACGACGGTGACCTTCGACGCGACCGGTCTGACCGACGGCGTGTACGACGCGAACCTCTGCGTCCACAGCAACGATGCGGCAAACCGCCTGGTGGCGGTGCCGGTCGCGCTGACCGTCGGCACGGTGGTCACGGACGAGATCTTCAAGGACGGCTTCGACGGCACGGGTGGTGGCGTGTTCACGCAACCGGTGGTCGATCCCAGCTTTGAAGCGACCACGGCGGATGCCGGCCCCAACCCGGACTGGGACAGCCTGGATACCAATCCCGGTGCGGGCGGCTCGGTGTTCTACAGCGCGACCGACTTCGGCATTCCGGTCCATTCCGGCGACTTCGCCGCATGGTTCGGTGGCTGGGGTGGTTCGGGCGCCGAGGTCCAGGATTTCTCGCAGAGCGTCACCCTGCCCAGCGGCGGTCCGCTCTTCCTGAACTACTGGCGCGAAGTTGAAGCGGCTCCGGACGTGCCGTCCAACCTCGTGGTCTCGATCGATGGTACCGCCGTCGAAACGACCGATCTCAGCACCCAGCTCGACGCTGATTTCGTTCAGCAGTCCATCGACATCAGCTCGTATGCCGATGGCGGCGCACACGTGATTGCCTTCACCTTCACGTATGACGGCAGCGGCGCGGCCGATGGCAATTCGTTCGTTGATGACGTGACGATCGATCAGACGGCAACGCCGTAACCGATCCGAAACGAATCCAATGTTGATTCAGGGCCTCCTTCGGGAGGCCCTTTTTTTTGTCTGGTGCGAGACCGGCGTGCCTTCGCCTGATCAACCCTCCGCGGGCCGATCGGCGCGCGCGTGCACCATCGCCTACCTATCTTTCCATCGACACGACAGTGCGCACCCTGTCGCCGCGGCGTTCGCCAGCGGCACGCCCATCGTCCACGTCGGGCGCATGCTTGTTATGCTCGCCCGATGAACAATCCAGCTCCCCTTTCGCGCATGGCGCAGCGCTTTCGCGGTTTTCTGCCGGTGGTCATCGATGTCGAGACCGGCGGTTTCGACTGTGAGCGGCACGCCCTGCTGGAGATCGCCGCCGTCATCGTGCGGCTCGACGACGACGGCTTCGTGCATGGCGAGCCGACGGTATCGACGCACGTGGCGGCGTTTCCAGGTTCGGAACTCGATCCGCGCTCGCTCGAGATCACCGGCATCGATCCCGACCACCCCTTCCGCGGCGCCGTGCCCGAGCGCGAAGCGCTCGATCTCGTCTTCAAGCCCGTGCGCGCGGCCATGCGCGAGGCCGACTGTCAGCGCGCGATCCTGGTAGGCCACAACGCCGCGTTCGACCTCGGTTTCCTCAACGCGGCGATCCGACGCACCGCGCACAAGCGCAGCCCGTTCCATCAGTTCAGCTGTTTCGACACGGTGACGCTGGGCGGCCTCGCCTATGGGCAGACCGTGCTCAGCCGTGCGGTCGAGGCTTCCGGGCAGAGCTGGGATGCGCGCGCCGCGCACTCGGCCGTCTATGACGCGGAACGCACCGCCGACCTCTTTTGCGGCGTCGTCAACCGCTGGAAACGCATGGAGGATTTCTACCGCCAAGGCATCCCGACGCCGGGGTGATCCCGGCGGGCCGGCGAATCGGTCGTCTCTGTGCCCGTGGCCGCCTGGACGGCCACGGGGATCCAATGCCTGCGGCTATCTCGCCCGGCCGGCTAGGGCGTCGTGACGCACGTCGCGAAGCTGATGGTCTGCCCTGCGAACGCGGGGTTTCCGGTGCAGTGCGAATCGTTCACGGTGACATTGCTCGTCGCCGAACCGGTGCACGATGCGGAACCGACGGCGAATCCCGTCGCCGCCGGCGCCCAGTTGGCGGCACTGATGGATGCCTTCGTGTACGTCGTGCTCGAATTGGTATCCGTGACCGCGCTGCCGCTGGCCGGCGTGACCGTTGCGCTCGTGTGCTGCGTCACGCTGGTCGGCGTTCCGATGACCGGTCCTCCCGGGTTCGGCCCCAGCACCGATCGGGCGACGGCCGTTGCACCGGCCTGCCCGACGATCAATTGATCGTCGAAGAAATATTTCCAGCCGCAGATCAGTCCGCTGGTCGAATCCGCCGGTACGACACCGGGTCCGGCTCGTTCCGGCACCGTCGCCAAGGTTCGCTGCAGGTCGGCTATTTTCTGCTGCGCAGCGTCGGACAGCGGCTTGCCGGCAGCGTCGAATTGCAGTTCGGCGATCTGCGAAAGCAGTTGCTGGCGTTCGAAATCCGCGCCGCCCTGCCCGTAGAAAACGCGATGAACCGAGCCGTCCGCGTCCTGATGTTCGTAGACGCCGTCGGCGATCGCGTACCAGCCATTTTTCGCGGCGAAGGCCGCAGGTGAAGCCGCCGCTGCAGCGGCAGACAGACAAAGACCGACGCCGGCGAACAACAGACTGGCCGCCAAGCGGGTGCCACGTGTTTGGTTTCGCATGTGAGTCGTCCTGGTTGGTTATCCCTCCCGCCGCTCGATGCTAGCGATTGCACCGATCGGTTTTGTCTACCAATGAGCAGTTGTCGCCGACGACGCGAAGAAATTCAAAACGCCGTTCAGCGGCAGCGTCGCTGCCGGCTTCCGGGTGTGGC